>CASBQX010000059.1 GCA_949127925.1 Synechococcales cyanobacterium PMM_0002 | reverse complement strand
GATGACGATCGCCTTTTAGATGTAGTCAAACAAGAGTTTGAGCTACGCCCCGCTGGCATCATTCAAACCTTCAACTTAAATGCTTTGCCTGCTGAACGGGGCGGGCGATTTTACCAAGACGTGGCTGCCTACGGACACTTTGGTCGAACTGATCTCGATTTGCCTTGGGAGCAAACAGACAAAGTGGCGGTTTTGCAAGCAGAAGCGAGCAAAGTTCTCTCCGGGGCTTTAAGCTAATCGGAATCACGCAAAGATCCCCGACTTCTACGACGAGATCAGGCGTTATGGCTGAGTTTTAGTCAGAAGTCGGGGATCTAAACACCTTTCGCGTAAGCCCTGGCTACGTCAGCGCCAGTGAGTTAGCGTCACTCGGCTACCGATAGTCGTTGAACCCTGTTGTAGGACTACTGTGTGCGTCCACAGCAGGGTTATTTTTCTGCCAGATCTAGCTAATCTAACTGCTCAGAAATCCAATTTAAATAGGGTAACGTACCTGCCAAAACGGGCAGCGCTATCACTTCTGGAACAGCATAGGAGTGGATTGCCTGGATGTGGAGGGTGATCTGCCCAAATAAATTTATTCTGGTTTTGATCAGCAGTTGCCACTCTTGCTGGTGCTCTAGTTTACCTTGCCACCGATACATCGACTGAATCGGCAAGATGCTAACGCAAGCCGCCAGTTTTGCCTCCAGAAGCGATTGGGCGATCGCCTCCGCTTCTGTTTGTGACGCTGCCGTCACTAATACCACTGCAAACTCGACCGTCTCTTCTAGCATGGCTGGAGCGCGCCTCGTCCCTAGACCAATTTTGATTTTGTCTTTTTAACTTAATCCATGTCTCTGCGAATATAGCGCTTGACGAATAGGAGACAATTGCGCTGATCTGCGGTTCGGGTATAGCTTAAACCATCTGCCATTTTCTGCATTAGCTTTAAACCTCGACCACCACCGGCTTCTCGATCGACTTCATTGGGTAAACATCTAATCATTTCTTCTAAGTTAAAACTAGACCCTCGATCCCAAATCCGAATTTCCAAACAATCGGGCAGAATATTCAGCTGAATCTCGATCGGAGTGTCGGGCAATAGGCCACGATGGGCATGGCGCACAGCATTTGTAAACCCCTCAGCTAGCGCCAGTTTAGACTGAAACCATTCCAGCGAAGGGACAAGAGTATGGTCAAACCCATCAAACCAAAGTAAAACGCGATTGAGGTCATCAAGATTGGTAGTGACGTCAATCAACTCACTCTGAAGAAATTTCACCGAAGATACCTTGTGACTAAAAATCATCAAACCTTGCTGGCGACGTTGATTGGTTAGGTATATATGGATAAGCTATGGCAATTACCATGGCGCTTAGGGCAAACTGGGCTTGGGCTGCTGGGTCTACGATGAAGAAGATCTCAGCATTGCACTACCTCTGCGTCTGCTGAATTCAGAGGATGTTTTATATAGGGTGCCCATGAGCTGCAATTTCTGATAGAAGGGCACCGATAGAAGGGCACCGATAGAAGGATACCGATAGAAGGATACCGATAGAAGGATACTGAGGAAATGTAGATCAAATAAAACATAAGAGAGCTAATCAATCAACGGTATAAGCACCTTTTTATAAAAGATTCAGAATTAATGCGTAGATAACCGGATGGATTGATACAGTAAGTAGAGCAATATCAGACCCTGTTTTTATTCTATAACTTCGTTATTCAGCAATGGCCTAGCTTGAGTTTCCTAATGCCGCAAATTCCTCAAATTGTAATTATTGATGATGACACCACCATTCAAATAGTTTTGATGCGGGCATTAGAAGCCCAAGGCTATAATGTTGCGATCGCCTCAGATGGGAAAACGGGACTAGCCCTCGCACAACAGCTGAAACCAGCACTGATTGTTTGTGACTGGATGATGCCGGGATACGATGGCTTAGAGGTCTGTCGTCAAGTTAAGGCAGATCCAAATCTTTCTACAACTTTTTTTATCTTGCTAACGTCACGGGTTGCGATCGAAGACCGGATTCAAGGACTCGATACGGGAGCCGATGACTTTTTAGCAAAGCCAATCGAAATTAATGAATTGCAGGCACGGGTGCGTGCTGGATTACGACTGCATTTGTTAAGCCAAGATTTACAGATGCAAAAGCAGCTGTTAGAAAACGAACTAGCAGAAGCGGTTTCCTATGTGCGATCGCTGCTTCCAGACCCGCTGACAGGAGACGTTAGCATCGATAGTCGCTTTATTCCGTCTAGTCAGCTAGGTGGCGATTGTTTTGACTATTTCTGGCTTGATCCCGACTATCTAGCCGTTTACTTATTGGATGTATCGGGTCATGGCCTAGGCGCAGCGTTGCCATCAATTACGGTGCTAAACTTGCTGCGATCGCAATCTTTGCCAACCGTCAATTTTTATCAGCCTCATGATGTGTTGCGCGGGTTAAACGAAACGTTTCAGATGGATAGCCAGCATGACAAATACTTTACGATTTGGTATGGCGTCTACAACCGGGTCAAACGACAACTTACCTATGCCAGTGCCGGACATCCTCCAGCCATTTTGATTTTGCCCTCACGGCCCAATGGCATCCCAGCAGACGACGCATTTAACAAATTAGGCACACCCGGCATTCCAATTGGGATGATCCCGGACGCTAGTTTTGTGAGCGATCGCTGTGATATTCCGATAGGCAGCGCTCTATACATCTACAGTGACGGTATTTATGACCTGCCCAACACCTTTAACCAAAGTGCTTGGGGACTCGGTGCCTTTCTAAATCTGCTGGTACACAATGCCCATTCTATGGGTCTCGATCAAATCTTAGAAACAGTGCAAAGCCAAAGCAGCAGCAGCAACTTTATCGATGACCTCTCAATTCTCAAAATTGTATTTAATTAATTTCGTGATTAACGTCTGGCGGCATTAACGTCTAGCTGCTTCAGCTGAGCTGCACAAAAACCCACTCTGCTGCCATGAGAAAGCAAAGTGGGTTCTGGCACGGCTACTACAGCCACTGAACGGTTGAGAGGTTAGGACGCCGCAATTGCTAGTAACGTTTCTTGAAATTCGTCCTGATCTTTATAAATTTCGAAGATCAGATCCATGCTAGCCACTTCAAACAAAATCTGGAGCTGCTGATTAAGTGAGCAAATACACAATCTTTTGCCACTTGCTCGCACTTTTTTCAAGGCGACCACCAATGCGCCTAGACCAGAACTATCCATAAAGCTCACATCTTGTAAATCCATCAAGATGATGGAAGCACCCGTATCAACAGCAGCATCGATTTGTTGATGTAACTGATCAACTTGAGTGCCGTCTATAATACCAACGGGTCGAACAACTTTGACTGGATTCATAACTTCAGGTTTTACTTACGTTAAGGACAACTAACAAGTACAGAACTGAGATTAGGATCTAGACAATCCTCAAAACATCGCACGCTTTTGTTCTAAAAACCGTACGTTGTCATCTCCTTGACACAGTAAAAAACTAAATATCGCGAGATAAATAAGTAATCTACTTACCTCTGCGATTAATTACTGCTGATAGCTACTAGGATAGGCGGAGATTCGCGTGCAGTCATCCGCTAGCAATCGACCTTCAGATAATCTTTACTTGGCACAGCGCCAGATAAAGGTGGTTGAGCCAGCTTAAGGATTCTCACGTTGCAGGGCTGTCCGGGTGGAAAGATACGCCAGCGTTCCCAGAAGAGGGGTGAGGGCGATCGCCCAAAATAGGCCGTTGTCCTTTAAACCTCGCCGTTCCATGTCATCGCCCAACAGGGCTGGGATCAGTAAGCAGAGTAAGCAAAAATCGAGGCTCATGACGTGAATAAAGCGGCTGGTTTGCCACTGCTGCACAAAATCTGCCCAGTTGCCTTGGGTAATGCCGTAGGTGAGCAACCCTAAAGCAGCAAGCGCGATCGCGCGTCCAGTCCAGCGAGAATCGACTAGGCGAATCAACCCTGTGGCTTCACATTGAAAGCTGGAATTGGGCTGTCGCAGTGCCAGATAGGGCAGCAGCGCAAAGGCCCCGACGGCAAAGGAGCCAATCACAAACGGAAAGGCGCGAACGGTTTGTCCCCGCCCATCAATCAATAGAAAACAGGCATAGACTATCGGTAAAATGCCCATGATGTTGAACAGTGCAATCACCAATGGATTGATGCCATCCCAATTTCCGGTAGAAAGATTTTGGATGAGTGATAGGGTGTCAGGGCGATCGGGTGGGGCAAAGAGGAACGCATAGGCGATCAATCCAAGCCAGAGGAGCCAGAAGGAAATGCGTTTGGCCATAAAAATGGGAAATTAGGAGCGAGGAAGGGAAAAGGCAGTGGTTTAACAGGCGGTGGTTCAAAAGGCGGTGGGTCAAAAGGCGGTGGGGCAAATCTACTGCCGCCGCTAGAACATCGAACAGGCTGGCTCAGCGCTAGGGCACCTGCATACCGCGCTGAACGGCGGGACGCGCCTGCACCGTCTCGACCCAGCGCTTGAGATGGGGATGGGCATCGAGGGTGAGTCCTTGAAATTCATAAATGGCTGCCCACGGGAAGATCGCAATATCGGCAATAGAATAGTCGCCGCAGACAAATTCCTGGTCACTCAATTGCCGATCTAGCACGCTGTAAAGGCGAAGGGTTTCTTTTTCGTAACGGGCGATCGCATAGGGAATTTGCTCAGGCGCGTATTGCCGAAAATGGTTGAGTTGCCCAAACATCGGACCCACACTGCCCATCTGAAACATCAGCCATTGCAGCACATTAAACCGAGCCTTGGTATCGCTCGGCAGCAGTTGACCCACCTTTTCGGCTAAGTAAATTAAGATGGCTCCCGACTCAAACACCGTGATCCCCGCCTCTTGATCCACAATGGCAGGAATTTTACTGTTGGGGTTGATCGCCAAAAAATCTGGCGTAAATTGGTCGTCTTTGCGAATGTCGATCACATGCACAGAGTAGGATAACCCAACCTCTTCGAGCATGATGGACGCTTTGCGCCCGTTTGGGGTAGTAAAGGTGTACAGGTCGATCATTTGGTTAGCCACACTCAGTAAGGTAGTCATGCGGTTTGAAGGGAATCTAGATCTGAATCCAGCAATCCACCCTCAAATTACATCCTAGATCCTCGTTGATCGCAAGTGCTGAGTCAGGGGCGATCGCTCACCACTACTGAACCAGTAGAACAGTCAAGAGATTTCTCATGCAAGTGGTTTCTAGGCCACACGTCTGAGACCACATCCCCCAAAATAGAAGTAGTAGCACTTCTACCCCCTGCCTCCCCGTACGATGACTCTAACTCCTGATGTTGAGGGGCGGATTCCGCCTGAACAAACCGCGTCAGGCCAGTCCCCAGTTCGCGTTGGTGCGCTGCTGAATCGAATTCAACCTACGCCCGATACAATCGTTTTGCTAGTAGCAGCGTGGATTGCCCAGATTGGCCTGGGGGCAGAACCCGCCTTTGCCTTACCGGCCTATGAAGTTCGAAGTTTGCTAGAACTGCCGCTGTATGTGGGGCTAGGCGTGTTAGCCAGCTTCGTTTCTATTTTTTATCAGAAAACTGGGTCTAAAACCCTGCCCTTCTAGGGCGGCTTTCCTTCTAGCGTGCGGATGAACTCTCGAATCACGTCAGTTTTAGTTCGTTTCGCCTTTTCGGCATAGCGCTCAAGTAGTTCCATTTCGTGTTCTGGAAGTCTAACGCTTAGTTGTTTTTCGTTCATTTGTATAGATAAATGCTACACTCATTCTAGTGGATAAGGTAATCAACCACTTAAAAAACCTTGCTGTCGAAAGACATGCTGAACCTTGACAATTGAATCTATGCGGTTCTGCTGCATTGTTCTAGCTTC
>CASBQX010000058.1 GCA_949127925.1 Synechococcales cyanobacterium PMM_0002 | reverse complement strand
TTACTGGCATTGCTAGGAGCTTATGCCGTGTTGGGGGTGCGAGTTGCTACCAAAGCTCGTCAGCCGATCCATAAGTTAGTCGCCATTGGCATTGTCGTGCTGCTGGTCGGACAATCTTTACTCAACATTGCCGTGGCAACCGGATCGTTGCCCACAACTGGTTTACCCTTTCCGTTCTTCAGCTACGGCGGCAGTTCTATGATTGCCAGCTTACTATCAGCCGCGTTGCTCATTCGGATTGCCCGTGAAAGCAACGAGGCCGATGTGGTGCCGCTGAGAAAACGATAAAGCCTGAATTGCGAACAGCGTCAAGCGGCTGGCTCCTGGGGTACCCCAAAGTCTTGAGTCCAGTAGTAGCGCAGCTTTAATTTGCCAGAATCGCTGGGTAAGAAAACAAACCCAATGCCAACCTCTTCGAGAAAGGGAGTCAAAATATTTTGCCGATGTAGGGGGCTGTTCATCCAGGCTTGGACGACCGACTTAGCAGTAGTAAACCCAGCTGCAATATTTTCTCCAGCGGTTGTGTAGCGATAGCCTGCGGTATCTAGTCGGTTGAATACGGTAGAGCCATTTGAGCCAACATGGCCGAAAAAGTCTTGGGTCGCCATATCGAGGCTGTGACCATAGGCTGCTGTGGTTAATGTCGGGTTGAGCTGGAGTGGCTGTAGCCCTGCTTGCTGGCGATAACCGTTAGTTAGCTTTAAGACTTGACGAATCAGGCGATCGCTACCAGAAGCCGCCACAGATTGACGCTTAGTCGCCCGTGAGGCCACCGACGGACGCTCTACTGCACGGGCCAGCTGGTAATCCGTATTTCCGTTTTGGCGGGCAATCTGAAGATAGTAAACCCCTGATTTCGGCAAATTATGGGGATTGCGCCCGGATTCCCCATTGAAATTAGATGGTTCTATTAACTGACCGGAACGGTTGAGGGGATTAACTTGCAGAGGAGACGTTAACCTAGACGGATTCAGGATGACGCTACTGCGCCGATTGAGCCGCATCTGAAACGATTCGACTGGGTTGGTGCGGTTCACTCGGCTAACTTGAGTGGCAGTACTGGTAGAGCGCTTGAGCTGCTTTACGGAATCAAAAAACCGACTATGGAAATCGACCGGATGCGGAGCAGTCATGGCAAGGCGGGTAGAGACCATTGCCAGTCTTGCTTTAATTTGAATAAAGCGTGACGGTATTTCTATCGAACTTTATATGTCTACTACGTTAGTGCTCGTAATCACACGGACTCTCAGAAACCATCACCAATACTGTTAGAAATCGAAGTGGGATGCCCCTCAGAGCATGGTGTCTCCAATTAAAAAGTGGTAGGAATAAATCCCACCACTTTCTACCACTTTTTAGTGACTCAGGCAGGATCGAATCGCTGCCGTGTAAATTTAAACCTCAGCGAGGAGATTGGCTGAGTCTTTGACTTGGTTTAGCATGGCGGTTAACGCTTCGCCTTCTACCACTTCAGTTTCCAGCAGCTTGGTCGCGATCGTCTCCAGCAGTTCCCGATTTTCTTTGAGGATGGCGATCGCCCGACTGTGAGCTGTTTCGACGATGCCTTTGACTTCGCGGTCGATGGCTTCAGCCGTTTGTTCACTCAGCATCCGGCGAGAGTTCATCTCACCACCCAAAAACGTGTTCTGTTGACCTTGTTGGTAGGCCAGGGGGCCCAGCACCTTACTCATGCCGTAGGTTGTCACCATGCGTTCTGCCAGATCGGTGGCGCGTTGCAGGTCATTGGAGGCACCCGTAGTAATGCTGCCAAAAATCACTTCTTCTGCCGAACGTCCGCCCAGCAGCGTCGCAATTTGCCCCTCTAGCTCCGTTTCACTCATCAAAAACCGATCTTCGGTGGGCAGTTGTAGGGTGTAACCCAAGGCAGCCATCCCGCGAGGAATGATCGAGATTTTTTCAACCTTGCTGCTACCGGGCATTAAGGCACCCACTAAGGCATGACCCACTTCGTGATAGGCCACGATTTTCTTTTCGGTTTCGTTGAGAACGCGGCTTTTTTTCTCTAGCCCAGCCACCAAGCGCTCAACCGCCTCGGCAAAATCTTCTTGGGCTACCGCTTCACGGCCATTGCGAGCCGCTAGCAAGGCTGCTTCATTCACCAAGTTGGCCAAATCTGCTCCGGCAAAACCAGGGGTGCGGGTGGCGATCGCCTTCAAATTCACATCGGCTCCCAGCTTGACGGCTTGGGCATGGATTTCCAAAATGGCCATGCGACCGAGTAAGTCGGGGCGATCGACCAGCACTTGGCGATCAAATCGACCGGGGCGCAGCAGAGCCGGGTCAAGGGTTTCAGGCCGGTTGGTGGCCGCCAGCACGATCACTGTCTGCTCACCGCCACTAAACCCATCCATTTCTGTGAGCAGCTGGTTCAGCGTCTGTTCTCGCTCATCGTTACCGCCATAAAACCCGTTGGAGGCTCGGGACTTACCAATCGCGTCTAGCTCGTCAATAAAGACGATACAGGGAGCCTGTTTTTTGGCCTGCTCAAACAGGTCACGCACCCGTGACGAACCCACCCCGACAAACATTTCAACAAATTCTGAACCCGAGATGCTAAAAAACGGCACCCCAGCTTCCCCTGCTACTGCCTTGGCCATTAGGGTTTTACCTGTACCGGGAGGGCCAACCAGCAGTACACCTTTGGGAATGCGTGCGCCAATTTGAGTGAAACGTTTGGGGTTTTTGAGAAACTCAACCACCTCTACTAACTCTGCCTTGGCTTCTTCGACACCCGCCACATCGGCAAAGGTGACCTTATTGCCATCATTTTCTACATAGACTTTGGCGCGGCTTTTGCCGATGGAGAGGACGCCTTGTCCACCGCCTGCTCCACGAGACTGGAAAAACTGCCAGATTGCCACAAAAATCAAGGGTGGCACCACCCAGCCCAACAGGCTAGTGAACCAATTGCCACGAGCTGGAGAAATGGCGGCAAACTCAACGCCTTTTTCTTCTAGCAGCTTGGGCAAGTTCAAATCAAAAATTGG
>CASBQX010000057.1 GCA_949127925.1 Synechococcales cyanobacterium PMM_0002 | reverse complement strand
GCTCAGCTGTCCCCCTGGTGGTTTCTTCATTGGTATTGCTTTAGCCGTTTGCACGAGCGTTCTTTCTGCTTTATCGGCGAGCAAAGTACTGGGTCAATTAGATTGGATCGTTTTAGCGATCAGTGGTTTAGCAACACTCTCCACCACACTGTTAAGCCAAACAAGTTCACAAGAAACCACAAAAAATCACAAAAAACGTGGGTGCAATCTCAAGATTACTGGTCACAGCAAGCCGCTACTGGGAAATAGAATTACATGCATCCAGTAGCCGATTCAGTTCCACCGCAACTTTCCACGGATTACGCCCTTTGAACGGGGCCGCCATGACGGCTTCATACGGATTTCTGCCAGTTTGTTGAACGGCTGCGATCGCCGCTTGGGGTGAGAATCCTCGCCCTGCCACCAGCCAAGCCGCTAAAACATGCCCTGTCCGCCCAATGCCGCCAGCGCAATGAACCACTACTTTTTCCTGACGCTGATTGGCCAGGGCTAGAAATGGCAGAATTTGGTAGATCAGCGTTCTTGGGGCAACAATTTGAAAATCCTCAACGGGTGCCCCGCAAACGTGGTCAGAGCCAAACGTCTGTCGGTACAGGTTCAGTAAATTGGCATAGGGTGTGAGCTGATCTGGAGCCAGCAAACAGCAAATGCGCCGGATCTCTTGACTCTGCATGAATTCAATCCACTCGTTCACCTGCTCCTCGCTATATCCCGGTCGAGCCGCACCAAACACAATGGCTTCCCTCTCCGCAGCTGGAGTAAATTTACACATGGCGATCGCCTGATTGTTCCATGAGCGATCCTATCGGCTATTAGTTCTCTCCGTAATTGGCTGCAATCCAATGCCCCTAATTTAGAGCAAAATCACCGCTACAGAATTCGCTTTATCTTTGATAAAACCACCCTGTAGCGGTTAACTGTTACGGGGTTGGGGTTAGCACCTTTGCTTCAGCGGGGGCGCTGGCTTCGGGGCTGTTGGCTTCCGATGGCGGTACGGCCTGCCAGAACCGGGGTAGGTAGTCATCCCAGTTGGCCAAGATCTGGTGAGCTTTGGGGCTGCCGGTGCGATCGGCGTGGGCGGCAATTAGCTCTTTGAGCTGCTGCTCGCCCACCGGGCTGGTGATCCGCTGAATTTTGATGATTTCGGGATTGACTTTGCTGGGGAAAGTGCCGTCTTCATCTAGGAAGTAGGCCAACCCGCCGGTCATGCCTGCGCCGACGTTGCGCCCAGCCTTGCCCAAGACCACAATCACGCCTCCTGTCATATATTCGCAGCAGTGATCGCCTGCGCCTTCAATCACAGCACGAGCCAGGGAGTTGCGGACGGCGAACCGTTCTCCGGCTTGGCCGTTGGCAAACAAGGTGCCCCCGGTTGCGCCATAGAGGCAGGTGTTGCCGATGATGACATTGGCGGCGGGGTCGTAGGTGGCATCGGCAGGAGGTCTGATACTAATTTCACCGCCGTGCATCCCTTTACCCACGTAGTCGTTGGCTTCGCCTTCTAGCTTCAAGATCATGCCGGGGAGGTTGAAGGCTCCGAAGCTCTGACCAATGCTGCCTTTGGCGTTGAGGGTAATTTGTCCGGCAAAGCCCGTGTCGCCATACTGTTTGGCGATCGCCCCAGCAACCCGGGTGCCAACGGTGCGATCGGTATTGACGACGGTGATGTCTTTGGAGACCGATGACTGCTGTTGGATGGCAGTTTGCACCTGGGGATCGGCTAGCAGCGTGTCGTCTAGCACAGGACCATTGCTATGCACTACCTCGTGGGTGAGCCAGCTGCGGTTGGTGCGGCTGTCGGGCAGGTGGGTGAGGCAGGTGAGGTCGAGGGACTTGGTTTTGGTTAGGGTGACGCCTTCGCGGACTTTCAGCAGGTCGGCGCGGCCAATCACGTCGTTGAGGCTGGTGTAGCCCAAGCGAGCCAGCAGCGATCGCACTTCTTCGGCAATAAAGAAAAAGAAGTTGACCACATGTTCGGGGATGCCAGTGAACCGTTTTCGCAGCTCTTCTTTTTGGCTGGCAACGCCAACGGGGCAGTTGTTGGTGTGGCAAATCCGCGCCATAATGCAGCCTTCGGCAATCATGGCGACAGAGCCGAAGCCATATTCTTCACCGCCCATGAGCGCGGCCATCAGCACGTCCCACCCGGTTTTGATGCCGCCATCTACCCGGAGCAAGACGCGATCGCGCAGTTCATTGTCCATCAGCACGCGGTGGACTTCGCTTAGACCCAGTTCCCAGGGGCTGCCCGCGTGTTTGATTGAACTGAGGGGCGATGCACCCGTACCGCCATCATGTCCCGAAATTTGGATGATGTCGGCGTTGGCCTTGGCCACGCCAGCGGCGATCGTGCCAATCCCTACCTCGGCTACGAGTTTGACGGAAACTTGCGCCAAGGGGTTGATCTGGTGCAGGTCGAAGATCAGCTGAGACAGGTCTTCGATCGAGTAGATGTCGTGGTGGGGCGGGGGCGAAATCAGGGTAACGCCCGGTTTGGAGCGGCGCAGCATGGCAATGTAGCCGCTGACCTTAGGCCCTGGTAGCTGACCGCCTTCGCCGGGTTTTGCCCCCTGCGCCATTTTGATTTCGAGCTGTTTGGCACTCATCAAATACTCGGGCGTGACGCCAAAGCGACCGGAGGCAATTTGCTTGATGGCAGAGTTGGCAGTGTCGCCGTTTTTGAGACCCTTGAGGTGAGGTAACAGGGGCGATACGCCGCTGTCACTCACGTCGTTGAGCATGTTGAACCGCACCGGGTCTTCGCCGCCTTCGCCAGAATTAGACTTGCCGCCAATCCGGTTCATGGCGATCGCCAGCGTCTCATGCGCCTCGCGCGACAGTGCGCCCAGCGACATGCCGCCGGTGCAGAAGCGCTTGACGATTTCGGTCACGGGTTCTACGTCATCGAGCGGAATTGAGGGGCGATCGCTCTTGAAGTCGAGCAGGTCGCGCAGCGCGGTCACGGGTCGCTCTTCCAGGTATTTCAGGTAGAGGTCGTAGTGGTCGTGGTTTTTGGTCGCCAGCGCTTTGTGCAAATGCTTGGCCATTTCGGGGCTGTTCATGTGGTACTCACCGCCGGGGCGGTATTGCACAAAGCCCATGTTTTCCAGCTTCCGCTGGGTGAGTTCGGGGAAGGCGCGGCTGTGGAAAGACAGAACCTCGTGCGCTAGGTCGGCTACGGTGAGGCCACCTAGGCGGGAGGCGGTGCCGGAGAAGCCCAAGTACAGCAAATCAGAACCAATCCCGATCGCCTCAAAAATTTGCGCCCCGTGGTAGCTAGAGAGCAGCGAAATTCCCATTTTCGACAAAATCTTCAGCAGCCCCGACTCGACGGCTTTGCGGTAGTTTTGCTGCGCTTTTTCCAGAGAAGCCACGTCGATTTTGCCGCGCTGGATCTGGCTCTGGGTTTTGGGATCGGCGTGCCAGTGGCGCACCGTCTCAAAGGCCAGATAGGGGCAAACTGCGCTGGCACCGTAGCCAATCAAGCAGGCAAAGTGGTGCGTGCTCCAGCACTGTGCCGTATCGACCACCAGCGACGCCCGCATCCGCAGCCCCTGACGAATCAGGTGATGATGCACCGCCCCAACGGCCAGCATTGGCGGGATATAGCTTTGGGTGGCGGTGATCTGGGTGGCGGTGCCGTCTGCGGTGAGGCGATCGCTCAAAATCAAAATTTTCTTGCCAGCGCGCACGGCGGCGGTGGCAGCTTGACATAGCTCCTTGACGGCTTGCTGTAACCCATCTGGCCCTGAGGAAATCTCAAATAGGGTAGACAGATCGGCGGCATCAAACTCAGACTGGCGAATTTTGACCAGTTCGGCTTCGTTGAGCACCGGCGACTTCAGCGTTAGCCGATGGGCATAGTCTGGCTTCTCTTCCAGCAGGTTGCCGCGATCGCCCAAATGCACCGTCAGAGACATCACCAGCTTCTCGCGCAGGGGGTCGATCGGGGGGTTGGTGACTTGGGCAAACCGCTGTTTGAAGTAGTCATATAAAATGTGGGGACGTGCCGACAGCACCGCCAGCGGAATGTCGTCGCCCATGCAGAAGGTTGGCTCAGTGCCCTTCTGTGCCATGTCGTCGATTACCATTTCCACGTCTTCGGAGGTGTAGCCAAAGGCGGTTTGATAGCTCAACAGGGTACTACCATCGAGCTGCATCGCGTCGGCAAACGGCTGTGGCTCTAATTCTTGACGGTGCTGCTTCAGCCACTCTCCGTAGGGATGGCTGCTGGCCACTCGCTGCTTAATGTCCCAATTCTTCAGGATTTCGTGGGTTTCCAGGTTGACGGCGATCGCCTGCCCAGGGCCAAGCCGACCCTTCTCAACAATCTCGGTTTCGGGCAGCTCGACCACGCCTGCTTCAGATGACACCACAATGTAGCCATCGCGGGTGATGGCATAGCGAGCGGGGCGTAGGCCATTGCGGTCGAGCGAGGCTCCGACTTCTTTGCCGTCGCTGAATACCAGCAGGGCGGGGCCGTCCCACGGCTCTTGAATGCCGCTGTAGTATTCGTAAAAATCGACGATTTCGGGGTGGTCTTTGAGGTCGGGCTGGTTGTTGTAGGCTTCGGGCACCGTAAT
>CASBQX010000056.1 GCA_949127925.1 Synechococcales cyanobacterium PMM_0002 | reverse complement strand
GAAATGCACCCACCTGATTTGGCGCAGTCTGCTGCACCATCGGCTGTGTGCCTTCCGGGAAAATCCCCACCGTTTGTCGAGCCTGCAATAGCTGACTGGCCTGGCGCAAAAAATGCTGCTTTTGAGAGGCGCTATCTAACGGAACACAGCCTAAAGCCGTCACAATCTCGCGGAGGACGGGGACTTGACCCATGTAATGGTGGCAGGCAAACCGGATCGGCTGACTCAAAACCGTCATCAGCAGTGGCGCATCCATAAAACTGCGATGGTTACTGACCACAATTAGGCTTCCCTCTTGAGGAATGCGCTCGGCATAATTCAAGGAAACCTGGGTTCCTAAACTAGACAAGAGCAGGTGCGAGAGCAATAGAGGAGTCTGTGGCACCATGGTTGAAGTTGAAAGCAATCGTAATCTACCTGTTGCGCGAGTAAAAGCCTCTAGAAGGCTAGGTCAGGAGGGGATGTTGCATGTCTACATCCTCAGTCTACCGTTTGAAAGACGGACGCGCAGGGGCTTTCAAACCACAGCCCCGATGCCATTGGATGGAACGGGCTGGGGGCAGCTACCGTGCAGCCGCGATGCAAAACCCATCTCCGGCAACCAAACGCTTTTGATCTAAGCACAGGCAATCGTCACGGGCAATCTGCCCACCTGAGCCACCACCACCTGCCCGATCGCCTGACTGCTGGCATAGCCATGGGTGCGCAGGGCGTTCAGACACTTGCTGGCCGTTGCCGCAGGCACGCTGGCGAGCAGGCCGCCGCAGGTTTGTGGATCGAACAGCAGCGGAAATAAAGGATGGGCGCTCACAGCAGCGAGGTTCTGAATTTGGGCAGCAGCGGTGAGGTTTTGGGGATGCAGAGAGCTGAGAATACCCTGGTGTAGGGTGTCGCGGGCACCGTCGAGCAGGGGCAACGCCGCCAGGGAAATTTCGGCGGCGACCTGAGACGCGCGCAGCATTTCGCTCAGGTGTCCTAGCAGACCAAAGCCTGTGATGTCAGTGCAGGCGGTGGCTTGGTGAGTTTGGAACAGCTGGGCGGCGGCTTGATTGGAGCTGAGCATCGACTGAATGGCCGCTTCAATCCAGCGACCTTTGGCCTTGAGCTGCATATCGGCTGCAAACAGGGTGCCCGTACCCAGAGGCTTAGTCAAAATCAGCACGTCGCCGGGAGTCATGCCACGTTTGCGCAGCAGCTGTTCGGGCATGGCCAACCCATTGCAGGCCAGACCAAAAGACAGGCCAGAGTCGGCGCTGGTATGCCCACCGATCAAAACTGCACCGGCTTGAGTCAACACCTTAATGGCTCCAGATAGCAGTTGATACAGCAATTCTTCGTGCTTGATATCGGTGGCATCGGGCAAGGTGGCGATCGCCAGCGCACTGTGCGGCGTTGCACCCATGGCAAACAAATCGCCCAGAGCGTGGGTGGCAGCGATTTGGCCAAACACAAACGGGTCATTGACCAATGCCCGAAAGTAATCGACGGTTTGCACCAAAACCTGCCCCGAAGGAATGCTGATTACCGCTGCATCATCTGGCGCGTCTAGCCCAATCAAGATGTCGTCGCGGTCTAGTGCTCCATTTGATCCACCAATTGATCCACCAATTGATCCACCAAGATCCTGACGCACCCGAGCCAGCGATCGCCCCAATACGGAACTGCCAATTTTAGACCCGCACCCGGCACAGGGCATTGGGTCTGAAGCTATTGCAGAAGGGGCGATCCGCGATCCGCGCAGGCAAGCCAGCGCCCCCGATTTCATCCCCGTTTCCATCCCCAATTCCATCGGATTAAGACTGGTAAACTGCTGCATAAACGCCCGATCGACCCGATCCTTCCACTGCCAGATCCACGCCGCCGCCCCCAACCCGATCGCCCCTCGGGATGCGACGGCGGTGCGATCGCCCAAGCCAATTAAAATCAGGAACGCCTTCTGGGGCACAAACGGCTGAAGTGGCTGTTGCTGAAGGGCGCGACGCAGATTGGTATAGAGCGGCTTGCCCTGGCGCACCGCAAATACGCCCGCCTTAGGCCGTGGATGATTTACCATCGTGGCCACATCGCCAGCGGCAAACACCTGCGGGTGCGAAGTCGATTGCAAACAGTCGTTGACTTGAATGAAGCCGCGATCGCAGGTGGCCAAGCCCGACGTCCGAAGCCATGGAGCTGCCGCCGCCTGCGTCACCCAAAATAGCTGATCACAGGCCACCTTTAGCCCCGATTCACACTGCACCCAGTCCTCCCCAACTTGGCTCACGGCTTCGTTGAGATGCAGTTGAACCCCACGACTCTCTAGAATTTGCTGCATTTTTCGCCGCACCCATGGACGACGTTCGGGCATCAGCTCTGGTCCCCGCTGGAATAGATGCAGGGTTAGATTTGGGGCAGATGCTCCCGCCTGTCTGCCAATCTGCTGCAACCGAGACTGCACGGCCAGCGCCAGTTCCACCCCTCCCGTGCCGCCGCCCACTATCCCCAGCGATAGAGCACCGCCTAGAGCGTGATCCGGCTGTGCCAACTGCTGCACCAGCGCATCCCAACGGCTCAAAAACTGCGAAATCGGCTTCACCGGAATGGCATAGTCTGCGGCTCCCGGCACCGCCGCCACCGCTGGCGTGCTGCCAATATCGATTGCAAGCAGGTCGAAGGCGATCGCTGGACGATTGGCACAAATTACCCGATTATGCGCTAAATCTAGCTCTACCGCCCGGTTCACCACCAGCCGCGCCCCAGCAAAATTTGCCAGTGGCCGCAGATCAATATGGCATTCATCAAAGCCATACAGTCCCGCCACATAACCGGGCAGCATCCCAGAATAGGGCGTATCGGTGACATCGGTAATCAGCGTTAGTCGCACGCCCGGAATCGGGTTCATGCCAAACTGGCGGAGGGCGATCGCATGACTGTGGCCACCGCCAATTAGCACAAGATCTTGGGTAATCGCAGAGATAGGGCGCATAGAGACCGATAAAAGTAGATAGGATTAGATGTTGCTGTCTGACCAGAAGGAACCCCACTCTGCCATGCTAACCACCACGCCAACTACCACGCCGACGGGCGACCTGCCATTTTGGGAGCCATTTTTGGGAGATGAGGTTGCCGCCGAGTATGCTGCTGCCCGTGTGGTAATTTTGCCGATTCCCTATGAGGCAACGACGACGTATCGCAAAGGCTGCGAGAACGGCCCTGCCGCCATTTTAGACGCCTCCCACCAAGTGGAATATTACGACGAAGAACTCGATCGCGAACTGTGGCCTGTAGGCATCTATACTCATCCGGCGATCGCCAACACGATCGACGGCTCCGTTGCGGCTGAAGCAATGCTGCAAGTCACCCAAGATACCGTGGCTCGGCTGATTGCCGATGGCAAATTTGTGATTGGTCTAGGCGGCGAGCACAGCATTACCACCGGACTGGTTGCTGCCTACCACCAGGCTAACCCCACCGAACCGTTTACCGTGGTGCAAATTGACGCCCACGGCGACCTGCGCCACGAGTACGAAGGTTCAATCCACAACCACGCCTGCATCATGCGCCGTGTGGTCGATATGGGCTTACCCACCGTGCAAATCGGCATCCGCAGCATTTGTCAAGAAGAAGCCAATTTGATCAAAGAAAAGAACCTGACCGTGTTCCGTGCCCGCGAAATGGCCATGCAGCCCGACTGGATTGAACGCGCCGTCGCCGCCATTCCAACCAAAAAAGTCTTCTTCACCATCGACCTCGACGGCATTGACCCCACCCTCATCCCCGGCGTTGGCACCCCCGAACCCGGCGGTCTCAACTGGTACGCCTTCCTGACGTTCCTCAAACAGGTGTTTGAATCCCATGAGGTAATTGGCTGCGACGTGATGGAGTTGGCTCCGATCGCCGATTCTGTGGTTTCAGAATTCACAGCCGCAAAATTGGTCTATAAATTAATTGGATATCAGGCGATCGCCCAAAACTGGTAGTGCCAACGGTCAATCAATCAGCCACGCATTGGACTTATCCCTCCGCCCTATGGAAAAACCTAGCACCCGCATTGGCAGCTATGCTCCAGACTTTGAACTCCCTGGCACAGACGGCGATGTGCATCACCTCGCCCAATACCTGAAGCAGTTCAAGGCCGTCGGCGTTATATTTATGTGCAACCACTGCCCCTATGTCCGCATGTACATCGATCGCCTGAAGCAGATTCAGCAGGAGTTCGAGTCGCAGGGCGTCACCCTAATTGGCATTAATTCCAACGACGAAAAGAGCTATCCCGCAGACAGCTTCGAGCACATGAAACAATTCGCCGCCGAGTATCAACTTAACTTTCCTTACCTGCGCGACGTCACCCAAGATGTAGCCGAAGCCTTTGGCGCAGAGCGGACACCAGAAGTATTTTTGTTAGATCAAGCAGGCGTCTTACGCTACAGCGGCTCGGTAGACGACAATGCCCAAACCCCCGCAGCTGTGACCTCAACCTATTTGAAGCAGGCGATCGCCCACCTCCTGATAGGTTCCCCAATCGCCACCACCACCACCAGCCCCATCGGCTGTTCCCTCAAATGGCGGCAGAACTAATCTAAGGCAATTCTAAGGCAACGAGAGAGACCATCAGGGAAGTTCTGGAATGCCGGGTCAAGCGTGCAGGGGGCTGAAGGATTGAATGATTATTTCACACCAATATAAGTTTATTTTTATCAAAACCCGCAAAACAGCGGGCACGAGTATTGAAGTATTTCTATCTCAGCACTGCGCTGATGGCGATACTACAACGCCCATCTATCCCCACGTTGAACCCCACGTTGCTAGAAACTATCAAGGACTATGGAACCCTCTACCGGAGATGGTTTACCGCAAAGGGTGGAATGTTAATAAAACAATTAGTGATGTTTTAAAGCGGCGTAAATTTTTCAATCATATGCCAGCAAAAGTAGTTCAAGCTAGAGTATCTAACGAAATCTGGCGCAACTATTACAAATTTTGCGTAGAACGAAACCCTTGGGATAAGACCCTGTCTCATTACTACACGGTTAACGTTCGCACTAAGAGAGATCTGTCACTGGATGACTATTTTCAGCAGCGATCTTTCTGTGTTGATCATGCTAAGTATCTCGATGAGCAAGGTCATTGCATGGTGGATCGAGTCATTCGATATGAATCGTTAAACCAAGAATTGGGTGAGGTCTTTAATCAATTGGGTGTCCCATTTGATGGGTCGCTAGGAGTATACGCCAAGGGCAAATATCGAACAGACAAAAGCCCATACCAAGAGGTGTTTTCTAATAGCCAAAAAGAGATGATTGAGAAAGCATTTGCCAAGGAAATCGCGTTGTATGGCTATAGCTACGGCAATTCTCAATCCTAAATTAGGCGCGATCGCAGGGTTTAGTATCCTGACGTGTCAGTACATGTGCCAGTAGGTGTGTCAGTAAAAGGGTGCGATCGCGCCGTGTTCTCTGGAGTGTTTAGTCCGAATTAGAAGTCGCTTGAATTTGCTTAACGCGCTCCAACAATCCAGGAATGGCCAACAGCTCTTGAACTGTCGCTTCGCCCCCAGCATCGGCTAAATAGGCCGCAAAATCAGCAAGTGCCTGCAATTGCTCTGGCGATAGTTGTTGAAGTGCATCATTTAGCTGACGCTGTAATTCAGCCGCAGATAGCTCCTCTGCCGACCCGCTATCATCCATTGCAGAGCTGTCCTCAGTGTTCATTGCTTCGTAATGTCTAAGATTTGATCTCTATTGTAAAGCAGCCGACTAATGTGGTAGCGATCGCACAATCTTGAGAAGTTGGGGGCGATCGCACAATCCTGAGAAGTTGGATGGACGATTTCCCGATCGGAAGGCTACCTCAACACATCCCACGGAGAAAATGAGGCGATCGCAGTACAGGCTTAAGCCTGTACTGCCCCAAAATGAAAAAGACTATATCGATTCAGCCAGCCACACGCAAAAAGGTGCGCCCCGTCAGGGAGGCGCACCTTCTTTAGTAACCCTAAATTTCTTCTAGCCCCAATTTTATGAACTGGTCTGACGGTTCACTGGGCCGTGTGCAAACATATCGGGTCAGGTCAGTGCCTTCAGTAAAAACACCGCAGCCGCGCAAGTGTGATTGCCAAAGTCCTGCCTAGAATAGGCCGATGCCGATTTGAACTTACACCTGTCTGGAATAATATTCCACGATTAGCAGCTCGTTGACCTGAAGTGCAATCCATTCGCGTTCGATCACGCCATTGACCTTGCCAATCATTTTGTTTTTGTCGAATTCCAAGTGGCTGGGCAAGTTGGCCAGTCCTGGGAATTGCAGGTTTTCTACGACGAGCTTACGAGAGCGATCGCTATCTCGCACGCCAACCTCCTCACCGGATCTGCACTGATAGCTAGGAATATCGACCACGCGACCATTAATTGTCACATGGCCGTGGTTCACCAACTGCCGCGCCGCCGGAATAGTAGGAGCCATCCCTAAACGGAACACCGTATTATCCAACCGCATTTCTAGATATTGCAGGAGGGTTTGTCCGGTAGAACCAGCTGCCCGACGCGCTTTTTTCACATAGCGCAGCAGTTGACGTTCCGTAACGCCATAGTTGAACCGTAGCTTTTGCTTCTCTTCCAATCGCACCGCATATTCGGTGCTTTTTTTGCGATTTTGTCCATGCTGACCAGGGGGGTATGCCCGCTTTGCACTCTTGCGCGTCAATCCTGGCAAGTCTCCCAGGCGACGCACAATTCTGAGGCGGGGACCTCGATATCGTGACATCTAGATTCCTCTCCGAAACGCTTTCCCAAACCTCTAATTGTAGTCGCTTTAGTTCACTAGTGAAAACTAATTCCCTACAAAATCGGTTTCACCTCAATTCTAGCGGTCACCTCAGCCTTACGGAAAAACTTGATGGGAAACCTGTTTCCTCGGGTAGATTTGTGGTTGGGGATAGTCAGCTTTACTGATTGCTGAAACTGAGATTAATACAAGAAACGAATACGTCCCCGCCCTAGTCCGGTTTTGAGACACTTTGGGTGAAGATTGGGGTACTATGTATTTTAGAACTACGTACTAAATCAAGCAATACCTCAACTAATGCTTTGATTAATGTGTGAGCTATGTATCGCTGGCTGTAGCGCCACGAGCAGCCGATTAGAGCCGACTAGTTTGGAAAGAGCAAGTTAAGGCTGATGATTTTTGGCAATCTTTACGATCATTTTGAATATTAACCATGACTAATAGTGTTGTAATGCCACCCGTCGCTCACCCTATGGTGAAGTTTCAGCGTCAGGTGCGCTCGTTAGTGACCTCTAAGGTGCTTAAGCCTAGTGATAGCATTTGGAAAATTGCCCTGCTGTATGGCGACGACTGGAGCTATTGGAAGCGCGAATTGGAAGATTTTGAGTTCACGATGCAAGACCCTGTCAGCGATTTGCTGGCGGTAGAAATGTGGGATGACGAATAAAGCATTGGCAGAAGAGTGCTATCAGAGTCCATGAATCGGAGTCCATGAATCAGAGTCCATGAACCGGATTCAATGATTTAGGGTGAATGATGCGGAACCGCCAAGAGTAGAGCCGCGACAGTCTGCTCTTGACTATAGCTTTCAAGCTCGTTGAGAGTTAATTTAGGACTGGCTAGATCCTATTTTTTTAAGGTTCCATGAATCTCACAAATCAGGTTTTCCCGGTTATCTGGCAAGATGACCATGTTTGGCTCATTGACCAAAATCGCTTACCCGGTGAATACGATCTGGTGCAGATTAGCCGCTCAGACGACATGGCCGTGGCAATCAAAACCATGATTGTGCGGGGTGCGCCGGCAATTGGAGTAGCGGCAGCCTACGGCATGTATTTGGGAGCGCGTGAGATCATCACGGCTGATCGAGACCAATTTTTGGCGCGACTAGAAGCAGTTGCCAAAATATTGCGGGAAACTCGTCCGACTGCGGTGAACCTGTTTTGGGCGATCGCCCGCATGATGAAAGTCGCTCGGCAAACGATTGGACCGATTGCTCACATCAAGCAAACCTTGTTAGACGCCGCCCAAGCAATTCAAGCCGAGGATTTGCAGACCTGTCAGGCCATTGGCGACCATGGGTTAGACGCACTGCCGCAAACCCCTGCCCGTCTGCGGTTGCTCACCCACTGCAATGCCGGAGCACTGGCCACGGCGGGCTACGGCACAGCGCTGGGCGTCGTGCGCTCGGCGTGGCGAGATGACCGCCTAGAGCGAGTTTATGCCGACGAAACCCGACCTCGGCTCCAGGGAGCACGGCTCACAGCGTGGGAGTGTGTGCAGGAAGGCATTCCGATTACGCTGATTACCGACAGCATGGCGGCACACTGTATGCAGCAAGGCATGGTGGATGCTGTGGTCGTTGGTGCAGACCGGATTACGGCCAACGGCGATGCCGCCAATAAAATTGGCACCTACAGTTTGGCGCTGGTGGCCAAAGCCCACAGTATTCCCTTTTTTGTGGCCGCTCCCCTGTCTACCGTTGATTTTGCCCTCAGCGAGGGTAGCCACATTCCCATTGAAGAACGCGACTCTGACGAGGTGCGCCAAATTGGGGAGACGGTGATTTGTCCGGTGGGTGTAGATTTCTATAATCCTGCCTTTGATGTGACTCCAGCCGCGCTAATTACGGCTATCTTCACCGAACATGGAGCCGTGAAACCCCATGAGCTGATTCATCTAAAGCCTAAACAAGTGCTTTGATTGGTGCTGTTGCTTGTTGCTGAATGTCGGGACGGTTCACAGCCCCACGGGCTAGCGGTAGGGGTAGTTGGCGAATTACCCCTACGAAATTTATCCCTAGAACCAGCAAAACCCTCAATTTATCTGCCTTCTTCCACCTGCGATCGCAGGGTTGCCAAATCCTCATCGGCACTAGGACTCACCGAACTAGCAGGGAGGCTAGATGGAGCAGCGCCAGACACCAGCTGTGCTTTCATGGCAGCCAGTTCGGCATCGACATCGTCGTTGCTGGCCAGTTGGGCAATCTTTTGCTCTAGGGTGTCGCTATTGAGTTCGGCGATCGCCTCCGACTTCGCCTCTAGCTCCAGCACCTTTTGCTCCATCCGCTCAAATGCAGCCACGGAGCCATCGGGACTGAACTTGCCCATCATGTCATTCAGCTTCTCTGAAGCCTTGGCAGAGCGGGCACGAGCAATGTACATGTCTTTTTTGGTCTTTGCCTCGGACAGCTTGCTCTCTAGCATCACCATGTTCTGCTTCATCTGCGTGACAATGGTGCTTTGCTGGTCAATTTGGGTCTTGAGGGCGTCTGCGGTGTCTTGATAGGTTTTGCGGCGAGACAATGCCTCGCGGGCTAGCGGTTCTTCGCCTTTTTGCAACGCCAACTGCGCCCGCTGGTACCACTCTTGGGACATGCCTGCGGCCTGCACCTGCTGCCGTTCGGTGCGCTTTTGGGTGGCGATCGCCTGGGCAACCGCCTGTCGCAGCTTAATTAAATCATCCTGCATGTCTAGCACGGTCTGCTCCAGAATCTTTTCTGGATCTTCGACCTGGCTAATCAGGCTGGTTAAATTAGCTCGAATCACGCGCCAGATTCGGTCAAAAAACGCCATGACCAATCTCCGATAGGCTTACGGGTTAGCAATCCACTATCAATCGTAACGCCTTAATCGTAGCGTACGGGCGAGGCTGTCCTGCCAAACCCCAAACACAAACCCTAAAAAAATAGCCGCCTTGACCAAAAGACAACCAATCGTCTTTTGCCCAAAAAAAACAGGTTCTGGTGAACCTGGAGGGGGAGCTGCCGCTGTTCAAGTCCCGTCAAGGCAGCTTCACGGCCAATCGCTAAGCGTGTAAAATCTATCGACAGCCGCTAGAACCATGCTCCCCTGTGGAAGGTAGGCTGAAGTCAGGTTTAAGTATGCCGTATCCGTTAAATATGAGTATTATGCGGAGCGATCGCCTTATTGGTAAACAATGCTCCTAAGCTGGAGGAGAGCTAAGATGTCTCAACGCCTTCTATTCAGATTTACTTAGACTGCTACAAGCTTCAGGAAGAATATTTCGTAAAAACTCGCATTTTTATCCGTGTTTTTGCAGGCGGAATCTTCAGTGTTACTGATTAGTGCTACTGACGAGGCGCTTCACCGTTAGCCGCATATGAGCCGCACAGGAACCACGTCAGGTTTTAGCTCTTGTTTTGATCAACCACACGAGGCAATGCAGGAGATTTCATGGCAAAGTCATATGCAGATATTGATCTGGCAGAGTTTATTGATCATGCGCTGTTAAGTCCAGTCGCCACGACGGAGCACGTCGCCAAATGGTGTGATGAAAGCGATCGCTTCAAATTTGCTGCCGTCTGCGTCTTCCCTGTACATGTGCGACAGGCTGTGGCGCTACTCCACGGCAAACATCCCCAGGTTTCGGCTGTGATTGGCTTCCCGTCGGGTGCTACGACCTCGGCCGTCAAGCTTTACGAAGCTCAAGAAGCCATTGAAAACGGTGCCACGGAGCTAGACGTAGTGATTAACCTCGGTTGGCTCAAAGAAGGAAAAACCGACGAACTGCATCGCGAGATTGCCCAAATTTGTGAAGCGGCCGAACATCCCGTCAAAGCCATCTTAGAAATGGGACTATTGACAGAAGCGGAAAAGCGGATAGCTGCCGACATTTGCATGGACGCTGGCGCAGCTTTCCTCAAAACTAGCACTGGCTGGAATGGAGGCGCGACGCTGGCCGACATTAAGCTGCTCAAAGAAGTGACCAGAGATCGGATTGGGATTAAAGCATCCGGCGGTATCCGCACTGCCCAACAGGCCATGGATTTAATTGTGGCTGGTGCCACTCGCCTCGGCACATCTACAGGACCAGATCTCATTCGTCAGCTTGCTACGCTAGGAAGGGAAGGTGGAGCGGAGGATGAAGGCGGAAGGATGAAGGATGAAGGATGAACGGGAAACGGGTAAGCTGGGTGCACTGGCTCTGGCCGCGATCGCAAGCATTCTAAAAGACTTATAGCAATTATCGATCTGGTGCGGTACAGATCGGAGGGCGAACCGCCGTATTGCCCCTACTCTGATGCACCTCACTAGCATGAGAACCGCTATACCCTCCCCATTTGCTATCCTTCCGCCTTCATCCTTCCGCCTTCATCCCTCCGCCTTCATCCCTCTGCCTTCATCCCTCTGCCTTCATCCCTCTGCCTTCATCCCTCTGCCTTCATCCTTCCGCCTTCTCTTCCATGTCCAGAACATATAAAGCTACAGGAATCAATCTCAAGGGGATGCCGATTGGGGAAAGCGATCGCCTCCTGACGGTGTTGACCCGAGAATTCGGGCTAATTCGGGCTGTTGCACCGGGTGCGCGCAAGCATGAGTCTAGTTTGCGAGGGCGGAGTGGTTTATTTGTCGTGAACCACTTATTAATTGCTAAAGGGCGGAACTTAGACAAAATCATTCAGGCAGAGAGTATAGAATCTTACACGGGTCTTAGCCAAGATTTGCGGAAACTGACGGCGGGACAGTACCTAGCAGAACTGGTGATGTATCAGGCGCTGAGCCATCAGCCTCAGGAAGACCTGTTTGCCCTGCTCAACGAACAGTTGCGCTGGCTAGAGCAACTGCCCGCCTCGGCAATTTTGCCCTATCTGTCCTATGCCATGTTTCGGCTGTTGGCCTTGGCAGGTGTGGCTCCTCAGGTGCATGACTGTTGTATCACCCAGCAACCGATCTTGCCTAACTTTAGTGACCTCAATTGGCAGGCCGGGTTCCATCCTGCCCTAGGAGGCGTAGTCACTATTGGCGCGCTAGAGCGCCTAAAAGCACATCCGTCCTCGCTAGATTCTCCTACTCAGGCAGTAGATTATGGTCAAACAGTTTCACAGTTTCAGGATTTAGCGGAGAATGAGGAGAAGAAGGTAAAGAAGGCGATCGCCTCTTTTCCCGTTGCATCTAACGGCAGCAGAGCAGATTCGATTGCTCCAGTCCAGGCTCAACCACTTGCGCCACTGGCATCTGAAACCTCTTCGAGGTATCGCGTCAAGCCTAGCCGCCAGAACCTCTCTGAGTTGGGAGTTCCCATCACAGCAATGGAATTGGCGGTGTTGCAGCAGTTGCCAGAGGCAAATTTGATTCAGCCTGACGGATCGCTGCCTTGGTCGCTTACTCTAGAGAAAGGCTTACCCTTCGATGTTTGGGTATCCATTGAGCGAATCCTGCGGCGCTATGCCCAGTATCACTTCGATCGCTCCATTCAGTCTGCTGCTTTAGTAGACACCTGTTTTTCAGTTAGTTCCTCACCTTCCCCGGTCACCTGAGACATGATGCAACGGCTTGATTTAGACCTAGACATGCTCCTGATGACGCAGCTTGATCCCGTTGGGGACACGGCGGCAACGGGGGTGCCCCGGATTGTGCCCCTCCGGCCATCGGATAGAATTCCGAATGGGCTAACTACCGATGTGCCCATTACTACCCTCAGTGGTGGTTCGGGTGGGGTCAAGCAGGGGTCTAATGTGTCTAAAAAAGGCTCCACCGCCGCACCAGAGCAACCGAGCCAGCCAGAGTATGCCGGACGGTTAGAGCAGTGGGACACGCCTGAATCTGGATCGCCTCAGATCGCGTCACCGGATGGGTTAGAAATCCAAGCCGAAAAAACAGGCGAAACGCCTAACAAGCAGAATGGCGCTGGCGGCAACCCCACTAACGACATCCTGCCCGCGATCGCAAATTTGGCATTGGTAGCCGGAGATGGCCTTACAGTTAGCAATCTAGTGGAGCTAGAGCATGGCTCTAGCTCCACACCACCAACGCCCCCGCCCGATCGAACCGAGGCCGAAGCTACAGACACAGAAGCTAAAACCGAACGGGGATTTCTGCCCGTCCTCAGAAATCGCAACTTTTTGGCGCTGTGGAGCGGTCAGGTTTTTTCCCAGTTGGCCGATAAAGTTTACCTAGTGCTAATGATCATGCTGATCACTAAGCACTTTCAGTCCGAAGGTCAAACCATTAGTGGCTGGGTCTCAGCCATTATGATTGCGTTCACCATCCCGGCTGTATTATTTGGCTCGGTTGCGGGGGTCTACGTAGACCATTGGTCTAAAAAGACTGTCTTAGTCAGTACAAATCTGCTGCGGGGCGGGCTAGTCCTGGTGCTGCCGCTGCTGATGTGGGTTTCGCAGGGTTGGTCAGCCCTGGCAGGGGTGCCAATTGGCTTCTTGGTGATGCTGGGAATTACGTTTTTGGTCTCGACCCTAACGCAGTTTTTTGCTCCCGCTGAGCAGACGGCCATTCCGCTGTTGGTTGAGCGCAAGCACCTGCTCTCAGCCAATTCGCTCTACACCACCACCATGATGGCGTCGGTGATTGTGGGCTTTGCGGTAGGAGAACCGCTGCTGGCCTTCGCAGACATGGCGATCGCCCCCCTAGTCAACAATGTAGACATTGGCAAAGAGCTGCTAGTCGGCATTAGCTACGCCACGGCGGGCGTTTTGCTGCTGCTGATCCGTCCCCACGAAAAAGTAGATCACTCTAAGCAAGACACGCCTCACGTTTGGGAAAACATCCGAGATGGGCTGCGCTACCTCAAGAATCATGAGCGGGTGCGGGGCGCGATGATTCAGCTCGTGATTTTGTTCTCAATTTTTGCGGCACTAGCGGTACTGGCCGTGCGGCTGGCCGAAGTGATCCCCGAAATCAAGTCTTCCCAGTTTGGCTTTTTGCTAGCAGCTGGAGGCATCGGCATGGCAGTCGGCGCAGTGGTGCTGGGGCACGACGGGCAGCGATTTGCCCGCGCTCAGCTCAACTTGTATGGTTCGTTGGGCATGACGGCGACGCTGGCAGCCCTGTCTTTATTTAATCAGCGGTTAGTTCCTGTATTGATTCTGCTGGCAGTGTTTGGAGCCTGTGCGGCGATCGTCGCTATCCCCATGCAAACGACAATCCAAGAAGAAACGCCGGAAGAAATGCGGGGCAAGGTGTTTGGCCTGCAAAACAACGCCATTAACATTGCCCTCAGTCTGCCATTAGCGCTGGCTGGGGTGGCAGAAACTTTCTTTGGTTTGCGGATTGTGTTTTTAATGCTGGCAGCCCTGTCACTGGCGGGCGGCATGCTGAGTTGGGCGATCGCCCGCTCAAAATCAAACTAACCGGTATCGGAAATGATTAAATGATGATTAAATTCATGTATTCATCTAAATCCTTTCAAAATTACCGTTAATTTGAATGCATATTGCCTGGCTTGGTAAAAAATCGCCCTTTTGCGGCAATGTTACCTACGGTCGAGAGGTGACAAATGCGCTTCTAGAGCGTGGTCATCACGTTAGCTTTCTGCACTTCGCTCAGGAAGAATCTGTAGCAGAACTGCTGCCTGAGGAACTTCAAGAAGTTTCAATTCCCTGCCTTTACAAATCACAGATTTATACCATCCCCTCTCCCAAAGCTAGTCGGGTCTTGAGTCAGGCACTCAGGCGGCTAAAGCCCGACGTTGTCCATGCCTCTCTTACCCTATCTCCGCTTGATTTTGTCCTACCCGAAATTTGTGAAGAGCTAAATCTGCCGTTAGTGGCAACCTTCCATCCCCCCTTCGACCGCAAGCGACGCAACCTCACATCAGGCACCCAACACCTGATGTATCAGCTCTATGCACCCTGCTTAGCCAACTACCAGCGCGTCATTATTTTCTCCGAGATTCAGCGTGACCTGTTGATGCGGCTCGGCGTTCCTCAAGATCGGCTGGCCGTTATCCCCAATGGGGTAGATGTCGAACGATACTCTCCTGGTTTATCTCGGCTCAAGAGCGAACTAGATGCCCGTCGTCTATTTGTTTATCAGGGCAGAATTGCCACTGAAAAGAATGTAGAATCCCTGCTGAAAGCGTGGAAACAGTCCGATATGGGCGAAGGCAGTAAGCTGGCGATCGTCGGTAGCGGCCCTCTAGCTCACACGTTAATGCCGTTTTATGGCAGCGATCTGGGAATCATTTGGTTAGGCTTCATTGCCGATGAGCAGCGGCGTATCGAAATTCTGCGCGGAGCCGATATCTTCATCCTCCCCTCGCTGGTCGAAGGTCTTTCCCTTTCTCTCCTAGAAGCCATGGCCTGTGGTGCTGCCTGTTTAGCGACCGATGCCGGAGCCGATGGCGAAGTCCTAGACGATGGTGCAGGTGTTGTACTCAGCACCCAGCGCGTTTCAACTCAGCTCCAAACGCTGTTACCGATGTTCCGCGATCACCCTGAACTCACTGCTTTACTAGGACGAAAAGCCCGCCAACGGGTGCTAGACCGCTACACCCTAACCCGCAACATTACCCGCCTCGAAGAACTGTATCGAGACCTATTACTAAATCACCGAACCTACCTGGCGTCGTCTCGATTGTTCGGTAGAGATGAAGCTGGCTAGGCGATCGCCGTTTGGGCGAGCGGCGACTAGACGCTCATCGACCAGGGAGCATCGATTAAGATACGAAAATCACTGTTCAGACATACTTGTTCAAGTGCTATCATACGAAAGCACTTATTTTGTGCCTTGGATGGCAGTTGGGGCAAGCTGGGAGAATCCGGCGATACCGTCAGGGTTAGCTCATCAGGCTCGTTCTTAGCTGAGCTGTGTGCGCTTAGGCGCTATGCACTTAGGTAAGACTCAATACCCCAAAGTTGTGCTAACCACTCCCCATCCCTCCGGCGCTGGCGAGGAGATAAACCATGGCAGAAAAAGACGAAGTTAAAGGGCAAGAGACTGTCACTGCGGAAGCAAAGGCAGCGAAACCATCCGAGGCAAAGGTTTTGGATCAGTCGGCAGCGTTTAGTATTCCTACATTTCTCAAAGGAACCAAGGAAGAACTAGACAAAGTGGTCTGGCCCAGTCGTCAGCAATTGGTGAGCGAATCTCTCGCGGTTATTTTGATGGTGACCCTTTCGGCGACCATCATTTATTTGTTCGATAACTTGTTTATTTGGGCTGCCAAGCAGGTGTTCTGATGGTTTTTGCTTCAGATGAATCGGACAACTTAGAGTCAGTTAAAGACACTCAATTTGACGATGCGGAATCGACCGTTCTTCAAGGAACTGCTCGTTGGTATGCGGTTCAGGTTGCCTCCGGTTGCGAAAACCGGGTCAAGATCAACCTGGAACAGCGAATTGGGACGTTAGATGTGGCAAACCGGATCTTGCAAATTGAGATCCCTCAGACTCCGATTCTGAAACCTCAAAAGGCCAGTAAGCCCAAAGAGGCCAGTGAGAAAGTCTTCCCTGGCTACGTCTTAATTCGCATGATTATGGATGATGAAGCCTGGCAGGTCATCAAAAATACGCCCAACGTGATTAACTTTGTTGGGGCAGAGCAAAAGCGTCGCTACGGGCGTGGGCGCGGGCATGTTAAGCCCATGCCGCTGGGTGCGTCGGAAGTTGAGCGCATCTTTAAGCGCGCCCAAGAGCAAAAGCCGGTTGTCAAGATTGACATGGCAGCTGGAGATAAGATTGTCGTGCTATCGGGACCCTTCAAAGAATTTGAAGGCGAGGTCATTGAGGTTAGCCCTGAGCGCAGCAAGCTCAAGGCACTACTCTCAATCTTTGGCCGAGACACACCTGTAGAGTTGGAGTTCAATCAGGTTCAGAAACAGAGCTAACGAAGTCATGGCAAAAAAGGTTGTCGCAGTCATTAAATTGGCTATCAATGCAGGCAAAGCGAACCCTGCACCCCCGATTGGCCCAGCATTGGGTCAGCATGGGGTTAACATCATGATGTTTTGTAAGGAATATAACGCTAGAACTGCCGATCAGGTAGGACTAGTAATTCCGGTCGAAATTTCGGTCTTTGAAGATCGGAGCTTCACATTCATCCTCAAAACGCCCCCCGCGTCAGTTCTAATTCTGAAAGCGCTGGGTAAGGAAAAAGGCTCGGGTACTCCAAATAAGGTCAAGGTTGGTTCTTTAAGCCGCGCCCAACTGAAGGAAATTGCCCAGACTAAGATGCCTGACCTCAACGCCAATGACGTTGATGCGGCGATGAAAATCATTGAGGGTACAGCCCGCAATATGGGTGTGACGGTCGCCGACTAGCTATTTTTAGCCTAGGAACGGTTGCTTTTAACTGGATTCCAGTTTGAATCCACTGTGAAATGTCCTGTTATCGGGGGAGAAATTTTTATTTCGTCAGCACCCCAGGAGTAAATATGGCCAAAAAAGTATCGCGTCGATTAAATGAGTTGCAGAAAAAGGTTGAGGATCGAGCCTACGACCCGGAAGAAGCTCTTGCCCTGCTCAAGGAAACCGCTACAGCTAAGTTTTCCGAGTCTGCTGAAGCGCATATTCGTCTGGGAATTGATCCTAAATATACTGACCAGCAGCTCCGTACCACGGTGGCGCTGCCTAAAGGTACAGGTCAACTGATCCGGGTGGCGGTGATTGCCCGAGGGGAAAAGGTCGCGGAAGCAGCGGGTGCAGGGGCTGACCTTTCGGGTTCGGAAGAGCTAATTGACCAAATCCAGAAAGGGATGCTGGATTTTGACGTGCTGATTGCCACTCCAGATATGATGCCAGCTGTGGCAAAGTTGGGTCGATTGTTGGGTCCTCGCGGCCTGATGCCTTCGCCGAAAGGAGGAACAGTCACGTTTGACGTGCCTCAGGCGATCGCCGAGTTCAAAGCTGGTAAACTAGAGTTTCGCGCTGACAAAACGGGCATTGTCCACGTTATGTTTGGTAAAGCAACTTTTTCTGCCGAAGATTTGCTGATTAACCTCAAGGCATTACAGGAAACTATCGACCGCAATCGTCCTTCGGGCGCTAAGGGTCGCTACTGGCGCACCATGTTCATTGCTTCTACGATGGGTCCTTCAATCCAGGTAGATATCAACGGACTGCGTGACATGAAGTTAGGTGATGCTGCCTCGGCCTGATGCTCTCGGCTGAATGCCTCTGGTTAAATGCTTTACTGTCCTTGACCTGGTTCATTTGTAGCGCGAGAGACCTCGTAAACAGCCATACCGTTTTCACAACTGAATCTCTAAGCCAGAGACAGCAGGAGCTAAGCGCTTAATCGCCTGCCGAGGTTTATCTAACCTTCAACCGCTACCCATCTCTATGATGAGGTCAGTGGTTGAAGTAGATATCACCCCGGCATTATGTCCGGGGTTTTTTATCGGTCAGGAAGGCAAAATGCTTCAGTGGAAAGACAGGTTTGATGATTTTGTACCCGATTTAAGGAGGTGAGATACGTATGGGTAGAACGCTAGAAAATAAGCAGGCTATTATTGCTGAGCTAAAAGAAAGCCTGAGTACATCACAGATTGCATTTGTGATTGACTATCAGGGCTTAACCGTAGCCGAGATTACTGACCTACGGACGCGTCTGCGCCCCAGTGGCACAGAGTGTAAGGTCACCAAAAATACGCTGATGCGGATTGCGGTGCAAGACAGCCCCACATGGAAACCAATCACTGAGTTTTGCAAAGAGTCTTCTGCCTTTTTGCTAGTCAAAGACGATATTGGCGGTGCGATCAAAGCGTACCAGGACTTCCAAAAAGTCTCCAAGAAAACCGTAATTCGCGGTGGAGTCATGGAAGGGCGGGCACTGTCTGAAGCCGATGTGAAGGCGATCGGAGATTTGCCGTCGAAGGAACAGCTGATTGCCCAAATCGCAGGTGCTCTCAACGCCGTTACAACCAAGGTTGCGGTTGGCATCAAGGAAATACCGTCGTCGCTGGCTCGCTGTGTGCAGGCGATCGCCGACAAGGATACCGCCGACAAGGATACCGCCGACAAGGATACCGCCGACAAAGATGTCGCCGATAAGGATCAAGAGGCCGCCTAGCGTCTGGCTGGCCGATCGCTGAGGCTGGTATTCGCTGCTTAAAACTGTTTACATTATCCACATTCAACTTAGAGGAGATCCTCCATGTCTGCTGCTACTGATGAAATTCTCGAAAAGCTCAAGACGCTATCCTTGCTAGAAGCGGCTGAACTCGTCAAACAAATTGAAGAAGCCTTTGGTGTAACCGCAGCCGCTCCTGCTGGCGGCATGATGATGGCTGCGGCACCGGGTGCAGCGGCGGTAGAAGAAGTCGAAGAGCAAACCGAATTCGACGTGATTTTGACCGAAGTGCCTGCCGACAAGAAGATTGCTGTGCTGAAGATCGTTCGCGAATTGACTGGTTTGGGTCTAAAAGAAGCGAAAGACGCCGTAGAATCTACCCCCAAAGCCATCCGCGAAGGGATACCCAAGGAAGCTGCCGAAGAAGCCAAGAAGAAATTGGAAGAAGCTGGCGGTAAAGCAACGGTCAAATAGTTTGGCATTCAGTCAATCCATTTGAACAGGAGCGCACTCTACTTAACGGTTAGAGTGCGCTTTTTTATAGTCGTTGAGCCTCATAATCGTTGGGCTTTATAGTCGTTGGGCTTTATAGGTATGGAAGCCTTGAAATATACCTACTGTTTCAAACGTGTAAGCTGGAAGCAGTTGGGGTGAAACAAACTGGCGAATCTCGCTCGGCAGCAGTTCATGTACTGAAAGATCGGTTTTGTAGAGGCTAAGGAATAGAAGATTGCTTTGCTTTGTGTTTTTTGTAATTATTTTCTGGATGTCAGCCTGATTTTCCTTTAGCAGGCCAATACATTGACCTTGCAAATCATTGCCCAGAATGTTTGGCGCTTGAGGGCAAATATTTTGCTTGAGATAGCGCGTCAGCCGCTTGGTAGCGTAGCGGTTATAGGCTGAGCGAGGGGGGTTGGTGTGTGCCATCGCAACGCCTAACCCGGTAAACGCTAGAACCGTTACGAAAAATGCAATCTTCCCGTATTTCATGGTAGCTATGGAATTCAGTATAAGACTAGTATTGAGGGTTTTGTCCCTGATGCTGTGGAAGTCGGGTGAGTTGGGTTTTTGTGGCTAGCCCTCTTTTTAGAAAATGTGCTACAGTAAAAGACGTTATGGCGAGCGTAGCCAAGTGGTTAAGGCAGTGGATTGTGATTCCGCCATGCGTGGGTTCGAGCCCCATCGTTCGCCCTTAAATTAAATTTTGTCTCTTAGAGCCAAGCGGGTGTCCTATTCATATAGAACACCCGCTTGACTTTTAATCCTGCTTTTCTAATGGGCTTTAGGAGGGGGATATCCGGGTGCTTGACGCATCTTGAAGCCGCTCTAACCAGACTTCCACCTCTACTTGTAAGATTTGCCCGAGCTTGAGTAGATGGTGCAGGTCTGTGACTCCCAAGGAGTCGCTATGTTCAGAGGTTTGGCCAACTGACTCCAATAGAGCAACATCCAGTAGGCGTGGTAAAAAATGCTGCGGCACAATTTGGTGTTGCAGGCTGCGGAAGTAAAGTTCTTGAGCGCGATCGAGCAGCAGGGGCAGGTGAAGCTGTTGTCCAATCGCAATTAGTCGGGCAATCCAGCACACATCTACTTCTAAGGTGGCAGGGCTGATGTCGTGTAATAAGTGCCAAAGCGATCGCAAAATCAGTCGCTCTAAGGTTTGCTTGATCTGAGGCTGACGGATCTGGCAGCGCAGGTGATTGGCTTCAGTGGCGATCGCCTCCAGTTCTGCCAAATAGCTGGCGCAAAGCTGAGGATGGGCGGGTGGAAAATCACCAGTTTCGCGTTCGAGAGCCTGGAGTGAGGTGATGGCTCGGTGTCCGAGGGCAACCTCTGCGGCCACCTGTAGCTCGTGAGGTGCGGCCAAACCATCTCGCTGAAACGCCATTAATATGGCGTAGTTGTCTCGATAGACCTGGGTATATAGCTGATCTAATCGCGTTAACGTCTCCTGGCTGAGGAGATGCATAATCCGATGGCGATCGTCAGCAAACAGATTTTGGAGGCCGTAAGACTGATCCCCAAACACTCGGCTCATGGCTAAAATTACCTGTGCTGCACTAGCCAGCGTCAGCGATTCCATAATGCCGTCCTTCAGTTGCAGGTAGGCTCGGCGGCTCGTGAAGGGCTGCACGCAGCAGTGGAAATCCCAGCCGCCTAGATGCAGCACGGCATAGACCAAGTTGATCGATTCTCGGGTGATTTCTGAGGTGAGTTGGACATGTCCAACTGCCAGCGTCAAGGCACCCATGCGCTGAAGCTGGTAATCTAGCCGCTGTACGGTATAGCAGTAAACGCGCTGTTCAGAGGCATAGGAGTTAAACAAAGAGCTGATGGCATAATGCGCCGCCACCTGCTCAGAGCTGACCCGAGCCGAGGCCACGAGTTGACGAAACACCTCCGCGCCGTTGGCAAATGCTTCTACATTACTGGGGATCGTGGCTAGTCGGCGGATGAAGGCTTTTTCAAGCTGGACATTGGCCAAGTCTTCGGCTAGTTCGAGGGCACGGGCAGCATAGCGCAAAATTTGCGTTCCTTCGGGCCGAGACACTTCCTCGAAGAACCAGCCGCAGCTCGTATACATCAGCAGAGTATGGCGCTGCATTTCGAGCAGTCGCAGGGCATCGACCCGTTCACTGTTAGTCAGCCTGTGGGACTGGTGGGTGGCTAGAAATTGGTTGGTCGTGGTAACAGAGCGATCGCCAATCACATCGACATAGGCATCACGCGCTTGCCACGGATCTTTAAACAGCTTGCTGCCTTGATCCTCATAGATCCGAATTAGCTGATCGCGCAGCCAGTCCAGCGTATTTCGCAGGGGTCTGCGCCACTTTTGATGCCACAGGCCGCCGCCGCCACAGCCACAGTCATCCTGCCAGCGATCGACCCCGTGAGAACAGCTCCAGGCTGTCACAGGCTTTAACTCGACTTCCCAAGTGGGTGGGTTAAAGCTGAGGTAGTGCGCGAAGTTGGTTACCGTCCAGCCATGACGCGGAAATTCATTGGTAAACGCATAGGACAGCGCCTTTTCAGTGCCGCTCTTGTGGTGGCCAAAGGTTTCGCCATCAGTAGCGACTGAAATTAGCTGAGAGCGCCGATGATCGCCCCGTACCGCTTGCTCAATGCGGGCTGCAAAGTGCTGAGAGCTGCCCAACACATCATTGAAGCCCATATCGCGGGAAATGGGACCATCGTAGAAAAAGATGTCGATGTAGGGATAGGATGTCTGATCAGACGCATGGGTTGAGGGTTCCTCCGCCCAAACGCCTAGCACCTGCTCGCCCTTCAAATAGCAGCGGTAGGGTTGTACTGGATCAATCTGCCCGCCCCCAACTTCCGTCCATTGGGGATCGAGGGTGTCGGCAGTCGCGATTGGGCGGCAGCGCTGCGCCTGAGAAGGAGCCAAAATGATGAAGCGAATGCCTTGCTCTACCAATAGTTTGACGGTATCGTAATCTACGGCCGTTTCAGCCAGCCACATGCCTTCGGGATCGCGCCCAAAGCGAGACTTGAAGTCTGCCTTGCCCCAGCGGATTTGGGTACGTTTGTCGCGCTCATTGGCCAGCGGCAAAATGATGTGGTTATACACTTGGGCGATCGCATTCCCATGGCCATTGAGGCGAGCGCAGCTCTT
>CASBQX010000055.1 GCA_949127925.1 Synechococcales cyanobacterium PMM_0002 | reverse complement strand
TCAGTTTGGAGTCAGTATTACGCAAACCAGCCACTCGTAAAGTGCAGCAAATTTACGTACGTCATATTTTCTGCTGATCTGTACACTAATCTGTATCAGGTGAATCTACTGTCTGCGCTTCTCTAAGCCTTATTTAAGCCCCCATGGATACCTACTTCAAATTTACAGGCGCGATCGCGATCGCGATCGCCATCCACTTGACTAGTTCTCTTCCTGCCTCGGGCACCGGAGTTTTCTCTAGCCGCCCTGCGTTACCCCTAGATTTAGGCGTTCAGCGGGTAGAGGTGAGTGGGAAGAGTAAACCTGCTGAGCCTTCGATGGTTCCCAGGGCTAAGGCTTCATCATCTTATGAGCCACCTGTTGAGGGAGGGCCGCAGACGTCCCAAGGTTCGGGGACTCGCTAATGTTCGGGAGTGGGCACTGATCTGATGGGCAGCGATCTGCGCCAAGTCTGTTGTTCAACCAACGTATGAACCTGCCAGTTTAAATCTGGCTGGGGATAGTCTAAACGATGGTGCCCACCCCGGCTTTCGGTACGATAAGCAGCACTTTTGAGAATGAGATACGCCACATCCAGCAAGTTGCGGGTTTCGCCCCAGGTGCGCAGTTGCTGGGGGGGCAATGGCAGCTCAACGACATGGGGCGCTGCCAAGTTGGCCAAATAGTGGGTGAAGGGTAGCGCTTGAAAGTTTTGTCGCCAGCGGCTGATCTGGGCGATCGCGTCCTCCAATACGGCTTGTTCTCGACAGATTCCAGCGCTTTGCCAAACTAATTGAGGCAGCTCTTGACGAATGGAGTCAACACACTCCCACTGAGTTTGCCAATTTGCTAACGGTTGTGCGGGTACTGGGTCAAGGTGCTGATCGAGGAGCTGAAGCGTAGATTTGTCGTGGACAGCCGCAGTGGGTAGGGTGATATGCCGCAGCTGCGCGCCATACACAATGCACTCTAACAATGAATTACTGGCCAAACGATTTGCCCCATGCACCCCAGTGCTGGCATTCTCACCAACCGCATATAGTCCAGCAATCGACGTTTGACTAGTCGCATCTGTCAAAATTCCACCCATCCAATAGTGAGCAGCTGGAGCGACCGGAACTGGCTCCTTGAAGGCGTCTACGCCCCACTGCTGACACACCTGGACAATATTGGGGAAGCGTCGCTGAATGGTTTCGGCAGGGATGCTGCGGAGGTCTAGCCAAACATGGGCATGGGCTGGATCAGCACTAGTTTTTTGCAGATGGCTAAAAATAGCTCGACTGACCACATCACGGGGAGCCAGTTCGCCATCGGGATGGTAGTCAAAGGCAAACCGTCGCCCGCCCGCATCGATCAACTGTGCCCCTTCTCCCCGCACAGCTTCGCTGACCAAAAATCGAGGTGCCCCCGCTTTGGTGAGCGCCGTTGGATGAAACTGCACAAACTCTAGATCGCGTAAAACGGCTCCGGCACGCCACGCCATCGCCACGCCATCGCCCGTGCTGAGGGAAGGATTGGTGGTTTGGGCAAACACCTGCCCGCCGCCGCCCGTGGCCAACACAACCGCTTCAGCTTGCAGCCAATGCAGCACACCCTCATATAAACAGGAAACGCCCTGGCACACCTGACGGCTGGAATCTAGCCACAGATCTACGGCAAACGCCTGCTGAATCACTTGAATATTTTTGCGGCTAAGCACATGATCTGTGAGGGTAGAGACGACAGCGCGACCCGTGGTATCAGCCGCATGCAGCACCCGTCGGCGCGAGTGAGCTGCTTCGAGCGTGAGCGCGAGATCGCTGCCATGACGATCGAAGCCAACCCCCATTTCGACTAGGCTACGGATGCACTCTGGCGCTTGTTCTACCAACAGGGTGACCGCATCGCGATCGCACAATCCTGCCCCTGCCCGCAGCGTATCTTCAATGTGGAGCGTAGAAGAATCGTCTGGGGCAACGACCGCCGCAATGCCACCCTGCGCCCAATCGCTGGCCGAACTAGACAGCGACTCTTTAGTCAGTAGCCCTACCCGCAGGTGTTCGGGTAAACAAAGTGCGGCATATAACCCGGCTGCACCTGCACCCACCACCAATACATCAAATGGCAAATCAAATGGACGACGTAGCGCTAAGTTGGGCACACGCAAACAACAGAGGGGGTGAAGAGCAAATGAGAAGCATATAACGGTTCTCATGCTAGCGAAGTGCATCAGAGTAGGGGCAATACGGCAGTTCGCCCTCCGATCCATACCGCACCAGATCGATAATTGCTATATGTTGATACAGTTAGGACGTGAGAACCAGGTTCCCACGCCCCAACTTAACCTCAGAGATGATTGTGAAGGTTGGCCAACAGCACGCTTTGCCGGCTAGAACCACCCTCTAGATTATTTCAATAGCCTCTCAGGTGAAACGCCGACACGGCTATCGATAGATCCCATTATTAAAGCGATCGCCGCCTTCTACCAGAGCATCGGTTGGATCACTGACGGTGAACTTATCAAAATTGGCTTGGAGAATGTCTTTCTGACTATCAGTTAGATCAGGCATGTCCAATACATCTTCAATTTTTTCAAAGGGCGCATACTTCAGCACCATCCGAGCCAGCGTTGGGTACATGCCTGGATACTGAAGAAAGGCCCGAACATTGGTGTTATTCAAATCAATTTTTTTACCAAACTCTGTCCCCATCTTGTCATCAACAAGGTTACGGAACTCCTCTGCTAAAAGAGGCGATGAATTCAGAGTCAGGCTGTTAAGATTGACGGCGATCGCAGATTGAGGCAATCCGATCCATCCCCAGCAGCCGATCAATAGACCCAAAACCACAAATACGCCAACCAGTCGCTTCATCGGTTGAATCCCTTCCACTTCTCTAAATCTGAATCAGTTCAAATGAGAACGTATTAACGGCTCTCAACACAGCTTTCATACTTTAGAGCCTACCATCTTGCGGCAACCTTCTGGGCGGAAAAAAGTGAAAGGCGACTGAATCAAGCTCAAGCGAGCCGCTAGAACTGCTCAAAGCCGCACAGGCAAGCACGCGCAGTTCCCTCTCCCATCAGCCCCCATGCGTCATTCTTTGGGGCTACTCATCTGCAAAAATGTGTCTAAGTCCGTAAACGACCCGGCATACGTAATCGTGGGCATGTCATACCCCTTTAAGCTCACGGTATGTTGCTTAAACAAATTGGAATTGGCCAACGAAGACGCCAAATACTGATAGGTGGTTTCTCCTAGAGCCACGTCCATCCCAATTTGCTTGGTTGAAGACTCTAGCCGAAACGCCGCATTGACCGTATCACCCAGCGCCGTGTAGTCAGGGCGATCGCCTGTGCCTGTATTGCCCACCATGGCATAGCCTGTGTTTAACCCTGCCCCCACCCGCAGCGGAAAGGGCAGCGGATAGCGTTCATGCAGCTTACTGGTCATTTTATGCAGGGCGCTGAGCGCTTGGGCAATACGGAGCATTTCCTCAGGGCTAATGCCCTGTGCCCCGTGAATCCAAACCGCCATGATGGCATCGCCAATATATTTATCTACCCAGCTGCCATATTCACGGATGATATCTCCGGCACAGCGAAACCAGGTGCCGATCACCTCAGATAGAATCTTTTCGTCTAGCTGGCGAGTCATGACCGTAAAGTCGCGGATATCGACCACCAGCACAGAAATCAGTCGGCGTACGTGCAATGTCGCGGTGGCAGTGAATTCTTGAGAATCAATCCCTAAGGACGCATCGCTCATCGGCGAGAGATCTGGAGAGTAAAACTCTAGTTCAGTTTGGCCAAAGGTGAGGCGATCGCCATTGTGAAGGGTGACGGGTACGCTTACCCGCCTCGCATTGACAAACGAGCCATTCCGGCTGCCCAAATCGATCAGGTAAAATTCTCCCGTCTCCATCCGCTGTAACATAGCGTGGAGACGGGAGATCCAGCGATCAGGCAGCACAAAATTGTTATCGTCTCCCCGACCAATTGTCCAACAATTATTGTTGGTCAAAGAGAGATAGCGATTACCTGACTCGGTTCGAAGTATCAGATGGGGAACAGGTTGTGCAGTCACTGCAAGCTAAGAAACCGCGAATTCTTTCCCTTAAATCATGCATCCTGATGTCGCTAAAACAAACCTAGTGTGGAGCTTTGAAAACTGGACTACCCGAAGGGTGTGCAACTTAACCGCTCTTGTACTAGCCTTAAAACCCGCTCAAGCACACCTCTGGCATAGCCATCTGGCTTCTTGAGCATGGGCTGATTGAAGTTAGATCCAGTCCCACACTAGATGGTGCCGTCGCAAAGACCCTGAAGACAGCTCTCTTCAAAAAACCACATTACTAGAGTAGCCCTAAACCAGCTCAAACTAATCAAATCATAGCCTCACTCAGGCCAAGCTGGCAGCTAACCAAAAGAGACCATCTACCAAAATAGTGCTCAAAACCGCTCCACTAAAGGCCCACCAGTGGAATTGACGCGATCGCAGCGGTAAACATCCGATGCCTGAAAGCGCGATGATTAGCACCGTAGCAGCTTCCATGCCCCAAGGGGTATACATCTGGGTTAGCGCCGCATGGAACACAGCACCCACCTGCGTTGGATCGAGCTGAATCACCTGGATCAACTGCCGCCAATGTGGAATTAGGTTAACTAAATAAAAGTATAGGTCGGTCAGAGCCGTGCCCAGCAGGGAACCTAAATAAAACCAGTCTCCTACCTTTTCTCTAGTCCGCCCCAGATTGAATAAAACAAACGGTAGCCCTACCGCTTCAACGGGTAAATGGAAATAGGGTTCCCAGCGGAGCCAGCCCCAGTAGACCGAACCCGCTAACCAAGTCCAGGTAAAGCCAACTAATAAGTCACCCCATACACCCCGAGTGGGATGAGACCGCAGCCAGCGCCCTAAAGCGAACAAAACTGGTGTCAGCAGCAGACTGACCCAAGGATAAAGCTGCACCAGGGGAGCCTGAATAAAGACTGGCACCGAGATCAAAACCACGGAGGCCACAAACACCATCCACAGCTTGGGGAGCGACGTGGAATCGGAAGCTGGAGCCAAGATGAACGGGTCTGATGCCGCCGGATTAACGGCTGGCTCCAAAATATAAGGAGAATGGGTAGGGGGGGGATAGGAAACCAAAATCTTAATTACCAAACTTCTTATAATTTATTTACTTTACTTTATTTAACATATTAGAAGAAAGCATCGATTGGCTGACTTGGGAGCCTTGAGGTACTGTTCTATAGTATCCCCCCTGGGGGGATAGTGGGGGCAAAAAGTAGAATAAACGAGATCTGGCTGGTCTCAGCAATGCCGCGTTCGGTAAAAACCGCAGATCCCAGCCCTTCGCGATCGCTGGCGAAGTCTCCGGGAGACGAGTTAAGCTCGGGTAGAATATTCTGGAGTCACTGGAAGGGAGTAGATCGGTTGTTAAACCTAAATTTGTTGCATCTGAACCTCGGCTGGGGTGAGGTGGCGATCGCCAGTCGCGCACTGCTAGGGATTGCCGCATCCAATGTAATCGCCCAAGTGCCAGGAGCACCCGAGAACGCTAACGTTCTGCAAAATATGGTTGAGGCAGCTGTGTTGGGTTTAGTGCAAGGCATTACCGAATTTCTGCCCATTAGCAGCACAGCCCATCTACTAATTTTTACTAAAGTCCTGGGATGGGAAACCGTCGGCCAAAAATATTTTGTAGACGCGATTCAGTTTGGTAGCGTCATTGCTGTCGTGCTCTACTTTTGGACTGATATTCGACAAATTTTGACGGGTGGCTGGGTCGCCTTCCGCCAAAAAGAGTGGGACAAGGAAGAATGGAAAATTCTGTTAGGCATTATCGTTGGCACAGTTCCGGCGCTAGGAATTGGTTTTTTGCTCAAGGATATTTTGCCAGACAGTCCGCTGGTGATTGCGGTGATGTCGATTGTGATGGCGCTGCTGCTGGGCTTGGCAGAAAAAATTGGCACTCGTAAACGCGGATTTAACAGCCTTACGACTTTGGACGGGATTTTGGTTGGGCTAGGACAAACCGTGGCGTTGATTCCTGGAGCCTCGCGCTCAGGCTCTACCCTGACTACGGCCCTGTTTTTGGGACTAGAGCGGCAGGCTGCCGCTAGATTCTCGTTTCTGCTAGGAATCCCGACGTTGGCGATCGCCACGCTCTATCAGGCCAGTAAAGCCTTCGGTAACCTGAGCAACCTGCTGCCGCTATTAGTTGGGGTGGTCTCTACATTTATTTTCTCTTACCTCTCAATTGCTTGGCTGCTGCGCTTCCTGCAAAACAAGAGCACCTGGGTGTTTGTCTGGTATCGGCTAGCGTTTGGCTTAGCAATTTTGCTCTCGCTAGCGACCAATTTAATCAAGAATGTCTAAGCTGAGGGAGTAGTTGCAAGCTGATTGTTCATCCCCAAAAAATCAGCCTTTAGACTAGAATCTAACTCCGTAGCCCCTAACGGCCTCTTGCCATGCCTCTGTCCCCTGCCATCATTTCTAGCGTGCTGCCCGATTCGATTGCGGCAGAGATTGGCTTTGAGGTAGGCGATCGCCTGGTGTCGATTAACGGCCAAGCCCCGCGTGATCTGATCGACTATCAGTTTTTGTGTGCCGACGAAGCGTTAGAGCTAGAGGTGATTGATCTCAAAGACATCACCCATCACGTTGAAATTGAGAAAGACTACGACGAAGATTTGGGACTAGAGTTTGAAACGGCGCTGTTTGATGGGCTAATTCAGTGCAACAATCATTGTCCCTTTTGCTTCATCGACCAGCAGCCACCGGGCAAGCGGGACACGCTTTACCTCAAAGACGACGACTATCGGCTCAGCTTCCTGTATGGCAGCTATTTGACCCTAACCAACCTGCCCGCGCGCGAGTGGGATCGAATTGCCCAGATGCGCCTGTCGCCGCTCTATGTCTCGGTACACGCGACCGAACCCGATGTGCGGATTCGGCTACTGAAGAACCTGCGGGCTGGCCAGATTTTAGATCAATTGCGCTGGTTCCAAGAACATCGGCTGCAAATCCATGCCCAAGTCGTGGTCTGTCCGGGGATCAACGATGGTGAACACTTGGAGCGAACCCTGCTCGACCTAGCCCAGTTCCATCAGGGCGATTTACCCACGGTGGCATCGATTGCCGTTGTCCCCGTAGGGCTGACCCGCTTTCGCCCTGCCGCCGATGAACTGGTTCCCGTGACTGCCGCCGATGCGAAGGATGCGATCGCCCGCGTTCAGACCCTCCAACACCAGTTTCGCCAGCAGTTTGGCTCTACCGTGGCATGGCTAGCAGACGAATGGTTTCTGATTGCCGGAGCCGACCTGCCTCCCGAGTCACACTACGAAGATTATCCTCAAATTGGCAATGGCGTTGGGTCGATTCGACAATTTTTGAAGCAGTTTAAAGCTGCCGCAAAGCGATTGCCCCCCGAGGTTTCTCCGCCTCGCCAGTTGACCTGGGTCGTCGGCAACGCCGTTGAGCAAGCGTTTCAGCCCATCGTCCGTCGCTTAAACCAGGTGAAAGGGCTAGACGTTAATTTAGTGGCGCTGCGGAGTGACTATTGGGGACAAGAGATTACCGTTACGGGGCTACTCACAGGGCAAGATTTACTGCACGCACTCAAAGACCAGCCGTTAGGCGACGGAATTTTGCTGCCGTCCCTAATGCTGAAACAGGGCGACACCCGCTTTTTAGACGATATGACCGTAGCAGAGCTAGAACAGGCTCTCGGCACCAACGTGTCTGTCGTGTCTGGGATTGACGATTTAATTCGCACCTGCGCTCAATCTATTGCCGCTACACCGATTAGATCAGGTGTGATGGGGCTGGGCTGCTCAACGCCTCTCCTTGTAACCCCAAGTAAAGCAATACCAACAAGCTGAGGAGCGCCAGAACAGTTAGATTTCGGGTGATTTTACGGAATGCACTCATAGGGAACTAAGGGAATTTAAGTATCAATCGCTAAATATCCATCCAGGCAGTCTATCGGATCGCCGATTCACCTCTGCGTTACTGAATCTAAATTAGATCGCATGAGGATGTGAAGAACGCCTGACATTTTTGTTATGGAGAATAGCATCCAGGTTAGGCTAGGTTGGACAGCAGTTAAGCTGGTAGGTCAGCCGTTGCGTATGACCCAAGGATCTCTACAGCTGATCTCCCTAGTCATATCACGACTCCGTAAGATGACGCATAATCGTTGAGTATTTTGGAATAAGCATGAAACTGGCAGCGCGAATTGAGCGGGTATC
>CASBQX010000054.1 GCA_949127925.1 Synechococcales cyanobacterium PMM_0002 | reverse complement strand
CGTCAATTGGTGTCTTTTCACGGTTGAAAGGTTTGAAGATTGCTCACAAGAGATACGGCGCTTAAAGGTCAGTCGCTGAATTAAGAATCCCCGTGCGTTCACGCCGGGGAGTGTCAACCGTCTCACCTGTTGGGCAGATCAGCCATCTATTAAGTAAGACGATGGTGGATGCCGTCATAAATTAGATGAGCTGATTTCACAAAACTTCATTCTTAATCCTACGTAGCTTATACTACGCAAGGAAGGTTAAAGAGGAGTGGATATACATGTCGGAGGCAATAAGGCCCCTGACAGCAGCAACTGTACCAAGGGAACTTCTGGGTCCACCGGGTGACGTTAATCCTACGCTGCTGATGTTTTTGTTGGCGGTAGGAATGGTCGTCGTGTCTACCCTGGGTTATTGGCAGTGGCACTGGGTTGACTGGGCATGTTTTGTGATCAACGTGGTGGCTCTTCACCTCGTGGGTACCGTAATTCACGATGCGTCTCACAATGTGGCGCACCGAAATAAAATTTTTAATGCAATTTTGGGGCATGGCAGTGCCCTCATGTTGGGGTTTGCCTTTCCTGTTTTCACGCGGGTTCACATGCAGCATCACGCCAATGTGAATGATCCAGAAAATGACCCGGATCATTTTGTCTCCACTGGGGGGCCGCTGTGGATGATTGCGGTACGGTTTCTCTATCATGAAATCTTTTTCTTTAAGCGGCGATTGTGGCGCAAGTATGAGCTACTGGAGTGGTTCTTATCTCGCCTCGCGGTGGGTTCAGTCATTTTCTTTTCAGTCCAGCACGGCTTTCTAGGGTATGTTCTAAATTTTTGGTTTTCCCCGGCGTTAGTAGTGGGGATGGCCTTGGGTCTATTTTTTGACTATTTGCCTCACCGTCCCTTTCAAGAACGCGATCGCTGGAAAAATGCTCGGGTTTACCCAAATCCCATTTTGAACCTGCTGATTATGGGGCAGAATTATCACTTGATCCACCATCTGTGGCCTTCGATTCCCTGGTATCGCTACCAGACTGCTTATTACGCCACTCGCCCCCTGCTCGATGCCAAAGGATGCCATCAATCTCTTGGCTTGCTCCAGGGGAAGGATTTTAGGAGCTTTGTCTACGATGTGTTCCTGGGGATTCGGTTTCATGGTCATCAGTCTGCGGCCACACCTGCGGCAGCAACTCCAGATCCATCAGCGGTAGAGGCGCCAGAAGATGGCCATGAAGCTGCCGACTTGATGGCACTAGACGCCGATTTGCTGGTTTCTGCGATCGCTGAAGCCCATTCTGAAGCCCATTCTGAAACACACTAGCCTGAAGCCCTCTAGCGAGAAGCCGAGGCATACCATCAGAAAAGTCGGCGATCGCACCACTCCAGCTCTAGAGTATTGTGGAGAGACATCCATCTATCAGAACTTTTTCTGCAATGACTGCTGTCTCCCCCGATTTTCCTCATAAGAAAGCCAGAGCACTCAAGCCTGGTAGTCGTCGCCCTGCTAAGGAACTGTGCAGTGAGTGCGGCCTGTGCGACACGCACTATGTTCACTATGTCAAAGACGCCTGTGCGTTTTTAAATCAGCAGGTGGCGGAGTTAGAACAGCAGACCCATGGCCGCAGTCGGGATTTAGACCAACCCGACGACTGGTATTTTGGCGTCAACCAGAAGATGATGGCGGCGCGTAAAACAGAGCCAATTGAAGGGGCGCAGTGGACTGGCATTGTCAGCAGTATTGCCATTGAAATGCTGAATCGGGGCCTAGTGGAAGGTGTCGTGTGCGTGCAAAACACCCAGGAAGATCGGTTCCAGCCGATGCCTGTGATTGCGCGCACGCCCGAGGAAGTCTTGGCAGCGCGGGTGAATAAACCGACGCTATCGCCCAACTTGTCAGTCCTAGAGCAAGTTGAACAGTCGGGGATGAAGCGGCTGCTAGTGATTGGGGTGGGTTGCCAAATTCAGGCCCTGCGAGCCGTTGAAGCGCAGCTCGGCTTAGAAAAGCTGTATGTGCTGGGTACTCCCTGTGTCGATAACGTGACGCGGGCGGGGCTACAAAAATTTCTCGACACCACCAGCCGATCGCCCTCCACCGTGGTCTACTACGAGTTCATGCAGGATTTCCGCGTCCACTTTAAGCATGAAGACGGCTCTACCGAAACAGTGCCCTTCTTTGGGCTAAAGACCAATCAGCTCAAGGATGTGTTTGCGCCGTCATGCATGAGCTGTTTTGACTATGTCAACTCGCTAGCTGACCTGGTGGTGGGCTATATGGGTGCCCCGTTTGGCTGGCAGTGGATTATGGTACGCAACGATCGCGGCCAATCCATGTTGGACTTGGTGCAAGACCAGCTAGAAACCCAGCCCGTGACGTCTAATGGCGATCGCCACGAAGCAGTGCAGCAGAGCATTCCTGCCTACGACAAGGGCGTGACACTGCCAATGTGGGCGGCTAAGTTGATGGGGGTGGTGATCGAACGGATTGGGCCGAAGGGTCTAGAATATGCTCGTTTTTCAATTGACTCACACTTCACCCGCAACTACCTATATGTCAAGCGCCACTATCCCGAAAAACTGAAGGCGCATGTCCCTGAGTATGCCAAGCGGATTGTGGAACAATACAAGCTGCCCGACGCCTGAGCGATCCGGGTAGGGACATGGCACGCCATGTCCTGTGTCAATGAATTCCTGATCAATGAGTTTCTATTGCCAGCGTTGGGCGATCGCCTCCCGTTCGTCCTCTGTCATCGTCCAGCCCAACGCTCCGGCGTTTTGTTCGACCTGTTGGGCATTTTTGGCACCCGGAATCGGGATCACATTGCCTTGGGCAATCAGCCAGTTGAGCGCCACCTGAGCTGGGGTGCGCTGATAGCGATCGCCAATTTCCTTGAGCAGCGCTACTTTCGGGGCGAGCTTCTCCAGCCCATCTTTGCTAAAGCGCGGGTCGAGCCGCCGGGCACCCTGCGGTGGCGCATAGGTCTCGGGCGTATACTTACCTGTCAGCAATCCCTGTGCCAGCGGGCTATAGGCCAAGATGGTCACGCCCAAGCGGCCTGCCGTCTCCAGCACCCCATTCTGTTCAACCTGCCGCGCCAGCAGCGAATACTGCATTTGGTTGACGGCCAGAGGCACACCGCGTTGAGCCAGCAGGTCATGAGCCTGCTGCATTTGCGCCGCCGAATAGTTGCTCACCCCCACGGCTTTAATTCTGCCCTGCTGCACTTCATCGGCCAGAGCATTCATCAGATTGGGCTGACCCATCAAAAAGTCGAACGGCCAGTGCACCTGATACAAATCTACCGTAGCCAGCTGAAGCCGTTTGAGGCTGGCCGTGAGAGCATCGGCCACCGCACCGCTGCTAAACCGCCACGGCAGCGGAAAATACTTAGTGGCAATGTAAACAGGCTGCTGGGTATCTTGTAGCTTTAACTCTTGCATAAAGCGCCCGAGCATTCGTTCGGACTCGCCAAATCCATAAATTTCGGCGGTATCAAAAAAGTTGACGCCAGCCTCGACCGCCGTTTTGAAGGCCAAGCGCAATTCTGCTTCGTCATAGTCTTTGCCGTAGCCCCAATAGAGCTGATCTCCCCACGCCCAGGTACCGATACCCAGCATTGGGACTGTCGGGCCATTTGTCCCCAGCATTATGGTTTGCACGATAGGATGCCTCTGCTGCTTGTGTCATTCCTCTGAGTGTATCGTTACAAAATGAAACTTATGGCAGATTCTACCGTCAAGAACATGACCAGTAGCATTTGCAGTAGTCGTTCAACTTCCTGACTGTCCTTTCCCCAAAAACGGTAGAGTAGGGTCTGGCAGTTAGCTTGTTAGCTGGTGTTTAGGGCGATCGCCGCCTGTATCGATAAAATTTAGCGTAGATGAAATTCAGCCTCAACCGCTCGTTGACCGCTCTTGGATCACAGTTTGAAAAACGACCCCGGTTAGAGTGGGTCGCTTCAACCCTGTGGATTGCTGGCATGGGCGGGCTGGCCTTTTTGTGGAACCTGGGTAGCTTTGGGCTGGTGGATGAAACTGAACCGCTGTTCGCGGAAGCGGCGCGCCAAATGACCGTCACCGGGGACTGGATTACGCCCTACTTCAACGAGGCGACTCGGTTTGACAAGCCGCCCCTAATCTACTGGCTGATGGCGATCGCCTACCGTCTCGTCGGCGTCAACGAATGGGCAGTGCGGTTGCCTTCGGCTCTGGCGGCGATCGCCCTCACCGTCTTCAGCTTCATCACCCTGCGCCACTTTGGCCTGCCCCGTCCCGCAGACGCAGCCTCCCCAGATGGCTCAAGTTCTCCTGCCCGCTTGCCGCTTTACCTCTCCGCCTTCATCGGCTCTGGCATCATGGCTCTGACGCCCCAGGCCATGGTGTGGGGGCGCACAGGCGTGTCCGATATGCTGCTGAGCAGCTGCATGGGCTGTGCCCTGCTGGCCTTTTTTTGGGGCTATGTGCAACCGCCCGGAACCCGCGCCAAACCCATTTGGTACCTGTTGTTCTATGTCTTGGTGGCGCTGGCGGTGTTGACCAAAGGCCCCGTAGGATTAGTGATTCCTGGGCTAACCATTGGCGTGTTTCTGCTGTATTTGGGCAACTGGCGCACCGTGCTACGCGAAATGTTGCCCCTACGCGGGCTGCTGCTGTTGACGGCGATCGCCATTCCTTGGTTTGTGCTGGTAATTCAGGCCAACGGAGAAATTTACATTAATTCCTTTTTTGGCTACCACAACCTAGAGCGGTTTACCCAGGTAGTGAATCGCCATCGTGCGCCCTGGTTTTTCTACTTCCTGGTGGTGCTGGGCGGCTTTGCACCCTATTCCACCCATTTACCCGTGGCGATCGCCCGCCTGCGGTTTTGGCAGCGGAGTCACTGGCAGCAAGCGCCGCGCTCGGCTCAGCTAGGGCTATTTGCGCTGGTCTGGTTTGGGGTAATCTTCGGCTTTTTTACGATTGCGGTGACCAAGTTACCCAGCTACGTGCTGCCGCTGCTGCCCGCTGCCGCTATCTTAGTAGGCTTGTTTTGGAGCGATCAGATCACCCGTCCCGGCACGGGACGCGGCGCAGATCGGGGGGTGTGGCTCAGCCACCTCGTGAACGTGGGGCTGATGGCAGTGCTATCGGGGGCAATCTTTTACAGCCCCAATTGGCTAGGCAACGACAATACAATTCGAGACTTGCCCAGCGCCATGCAGCAGTCTGGAGCTACGGTTTGGGGTGGCGGGATCTGGGCGATCGCGGCGGTAGTGGGCGCGGTGCT
>CASBQX010000053.1 GCA_949127925.1 Synechococcales cyanobacterium PMM_0002 | reverse complement strand
CTAAAACGGCTCACTATGAGCAGGTTTCGTCGGGTAACACAGACCATGCCGAAGGCGTACAGATTACCTACGACCCGGCGCAAGTGTCCTACGGGCAATTGCTAAAGGTTTATTTCTCAGTCGCTCACAACCCCACCGAGCTAAATCGCCAAGGCCCAAATACGGGGACTCAATATCGCTCGGCTATCTTTGCCGAAACGCAGCAGCAGCGACAGGTGGCACAGGCATACATCGACCAGCTCAACGTATCCAAGGTGTTTGATCAGGCGATCGCCACTCAAATCGAACCATTGACCGAGTTCTATGCAGCAGAAGACTATCACCAAGACTTTATTGCCCAGAATCCCAGCTATCCCTATGTCATCATCCACGACTTGCCCAAAATTGCCCAGCTGCAAGCCCAGTGGCCTGACCTCTATCGCAACTAATGAGCGCTCATCCCTCCTACCCGGCAGCCCCTATGACGTCACCAGTATCGGCTAAAAAGAAGGCTCAACTTTTGCCTACTCAGGCATTTCTGGCAAAGCTATTCCACTGGATTAACCTGATCAGCTTGATCATCATGATTACCAGCGGACTGCAAATCTACAATGCCAATCCTGTCTTTGGCGGACGTGCCGGGTGGCATTTTCCTGATCTGTTCTTACTGGGTGGGTGGCTGGCTGGCGGGCGAAAATGGCATTTTGCGGCGATGTGGTTTTTCTCCTTAAACCTTCTCTGGTATGGGGTTTATGTATTTGTTAGTCGCCGTTGGCAGCGTCGGTATGCCAGCGCCAGCGATTTACAAGTGCTGCAAACGGGTCAGAACCCCAAGCGTAAAAATTATGCTTGGCATCGGGTAGCCTACACCGCGATTATTCCAATGTTGCTGCTGGCGATTTTGAGCGGGCTAGCTATGTACAAACCAGCGCAGTTTCATTGGCTGTCCGCCCTGTTCATCAACTGGCAGACCCTGCGCACCGTTCACTTTATTACCGTTCCGGTGGTTTTGCTGTTTACGCTGGCTCACTCATTTCTTGCTCTCAAGGTCGGAAATTTCCGCCTCGTCAAATCGATGTTTACTTAGTAATTCATTGTTCACGTAATTGTTCACGTAGAGGCTCATCATGGGGTTGATTCTTCCTCAAAGCGGCTTATCTCGGCGGCGGTTGCTGCAAATCTCTGGGCTTTCGGGTATGGGTGTGTTGATGGGGGGTTGTGGCACCAGCCTGTTTGCCGATCGGGTGGGGCAAACCTTTGAGCCATTGAACCAAATCGTTGAAGAGGCGTTACTGTCACAAAACCCTGTGCCAGAGTTTTCGAGCAGTGCCATTGAACCGGATCAGCTGCTAATCAATACCTTTGACATGACTCCGCAGCTTGATCCGCTCCAATTTCTGCTAACGATTGATGGGGAGGTGGGTCGTCCCATGCAGCTCAGTATGACCGACATTCAGGCCATGCCGTTGACGTCGATGGTGATTCGCCACGTTTGTGTAGAAGGATGGGCGGCGATCGTGCAGTGGGGTGGAGTGCGCTTGCAGGAGTTGATTCAATTGGCTCAGCCAAAACCCGGCGCTCGTTACGTCTACTTTAAGTCGGCGGATGGCTACTATGAAAGCTGGGATCTGGCCTCATCTGTGCATCCGCAAACGCTGATGGCCTATCAAAAAAATGGTCAGCCGCTGCCGATTGAAAACGGGGCACCGCTGCGATTGGCCGCTCCTATCAAGCTGGGATACAAGCAAAGTAAATGGGTGACTCAAATTACGTTGGTAAATGAATTACTGCCAACCAAGGGTTACTGGGAAGATTTTGGATATGAATGGTTTGCAGGCATCTAGACTAACTAGACTAAGAGTATATGAACAAACGAGTTTTCTTAAAATCTGCATTTGCAGTGGTGGGTACTATGGGATTATTTCGAGCATTGGGATTGCGCAATCAGGCGCAGGCGGCACCAGACACAGCATTTGAAGTGACTAAGACGGACGAAGAATGGCGCACTGTGTTGACGCCTGCTCAGTACACAGTGCTGCGCCAGCATGGCACTGAACGGTCTCACAGCAGCCCGCTCAATGATCAACATGCCCAGGGCAGCTACCACTGTGCCGCCTGTGACTTGCCACTATTCGCGTCCGAGACCAAGTTTGAAAGTGGCACGGGCTGGCCTAGTTTCTATGCTCCTGTAGAGGGGGCGATCGCCACTACAACCGACACATCTCTGTTTATGACGCGCGTTGAAGTGCATTGCCGTCGCTGCGGTGGGCACCTAGGGCATGTATTTGATGACGGCCCTGCACCTACGGGGCAACGGTATTGCATGAACGGGGTGTCGCTAAATTTTGTGACTAGCTAAGGAGTGAGTTTTAAGTTCCTAGTTTCGAGTTTTGGGTGAGGCGATCAATTTAAAACTCAAAACTCAAAATTTAGAACCGATGTCAAGGCTCGCCAGACCTCCAACTTTTTCAAAAAGTTGGAGGTCTTTCTTTTGGGTCAAACTGGCTTAGATGCTCAGCCGCGAAGACTTGGATACATCGACAGGTAAAGCAGCGAGCAGCGAACCCTTCACCATAAT
>CASBQX010000052.1 GCA_949127925.1 Synechococcales cyanobacterium PMM_0002 | reverse complement strand
CCAAAGGCTTTTCGTCCGACTTGTTGAGCGTGAATTAAGATCGGGTTGTCCATGTTTAGCATTCTCCTAAAAGCCTCAAATCCAGTCTAGACGGACTTGTGTGTACACGGTAGCCCCTTGTGGGAGAAGGGGTTGGGGGATGAGGGATGTCTTAAAGTTGCACATCGCGTTGTCTATTAACCAGAATATCTATTAACCCGAATATCTATTAACCAGAATATCCATTAACCAGCGCTCTACCCGATCGCCCATTGCCGCCATTGAATAGTCGGCCTCAACCTGTTGACGGCAGGCGGCGCGATCGATCTGGTCTAGTCGGGCGATCGCCTCCACTAACCCCTCTATCCTATCTGGCTGCACTAGCCAACCGGTTTTGCCATCCATCACAATTTCGGCAGGGCCACCCCGACGATAGGCAATCACCGGCACCCCACAGGCCAGCGCCTCGATCGCCACATTGCCAAAGGCTTCGATCCATTTGGGGGTCATCAATAGCCCTTGGCAGCGCCCCAACTCGTGCTGAAGTTGGGCGGTTGGCAAAAACCCTCTATACTCAACGCGCGCGTCGGGATATGTGCGCTGGATCTGCTGCCAGTAGCCGGGGTTGGCCATCGCTCCCCAAATCTGGAGCGGCAGGTTGGCGTGGCTAGCGGCGGCGATCGCGTCCTCTAGCCCCTTTTCAGGAGCAATTCGCCCCACCCAGCCCAGCCCCTCAGTTGCCTCTGGGCAAAACTCGTACAGCGCTAGGTCTAATCCATTGCCCAGCACCCGATAGTCGTCGGCAGTGGCAAAGGTCTCCGCCTGGGCGCGGCTGTGAACCCCAAAGGTGCCTGGAAACTGAGTGCCCACCTGCTGCATGATCTGATCCATCGCATCGGACAGAGAACCCATGCTGATCAGGTGGGCAATGGGGCGGCCAAAGAAAGGGGTTAAGTAGAGCGGCAGCCAGTCGTAGGCATAGTTGAGCAACAGATCATACTCGTCCTGCACGGCACGGGCATAGGCCCACATATTAGCCAGCACAGCATCCGGCGGCAGCAGCACAGGGTCAGTCCGTCCTTGGGTTTGGGCAAGAGTTTGCAGCTGGCCGGGGATCTGCACAATCGGCAAATCTCCCAGATGCGACCCGCACGGAGCCACTATGGTCACGGCATGTCCCCGCTGCCGTAGCGCCTGCGAAATATTGTGCAGCGTCAACTCTACCCCGCCTCCCAGCCCTGTGCCGAGCGCGCCGACAGTGGTAGACAGCGACAGAATCCGCAGCGGCTTGGAAGGAGAAGGGTTCACGGGTTAGCGTTGGTAGAGGTGCTGGCCAGTTGGAGCGCGGCTAGGTGCGATCGCGCGGTGTCGGCATCGCGCTGAATTTGGGCTTTCAGCTCGTCCAGTGAGGCAAACTTTTGTTCGGGGCGCAAAAACTGTTCCAGGCTAACGGTCAGGGTTTGGCCATAGAGTTCACCAGACCAATCCAACAGGTGTACTTCTACCGTGCGCTGAGTCCCGGCGACGGTCGGGCGATAGCCAATATTCATCACGCCCGGAATGCCGCGACCTGGCAGGTCAGCGTTACTGCCCCCATCCAGTGTTTCACCCGTCACCAATACGGCATATACCCCGAGGCAAGGCAAAAACTTTTCGGCTGACACCTGCACATTTGCCGTCGGAAAGCCAATGGTTCTTCCTAGCTGCTGGCCCGGTTCGACCCGACCCACCAGAGTATACGGTCTACCCAGCAACCGATTGGCTCGGGCGATGTCACCCTGCTGCAAGGCGTGTCGAATGGCAGAACTGCTGATGCGATCGCCCTCTAGCGTCTGTAGCGGCACAATATGTACCGTGATGCCATAGTGAGAGGCGATCGCCTTCAGGTCGGTAGACGTGCCTAGCCGCTTGCGACCAAAACAAAAATCTTGCCCCACGCTAATCGCCCGTACCTTCAACCCCCGCACCAAAATCTTTTCTACAAATTCTTCAGGGGTAAGCGCGGCCAACTCTTGGTTAAACGGCAACAATACCAGCTGCTCTACACCCAAGCGCTCCAAGTGCTGCACTTTTTCATCAAGGGGCGTTAATAGCTCGCGGGTTTGACCTGTAAAAAATTCTTGCGGGTGGGGCTGAAACGTGAGCACCGTAGCATATCCAAGCTGAAGCTCCAAGTCCAGTCGAGCGGCGACGACAGCCTGTGCATTAGCACCCATCGCTTTGCCACCCTTGGACTCCAAAATTGGCTGGATCACCTGTCGATGCCCCAAATGAACTCCATCGAAGTTCCCCAAGGCAACGGTTGTTGGCGTTTCAACAGTATCTAAACAGGAGGTAATCCACACGCTTTACATTTTTACATACAATCGTCAGCGCCGCACAGCCCAACCGAGCCGCTAAGCCGATACTTTGGTGTGAGGGCTGACAGCCGATGCATCAACGGGAGACTCGGCCAGCAAATCCAGCGTTAACCCTTCCCAGGCCACTAAGCTGTTGGGAAACTGCTGCGCCGTATCATCCTTGATCTGATCCATGAAGTCGTCGTTGTGCAGCGGATCATGATGAAAAATCACTAACCGTTTTACATTGGCCGCCTTAGCGACCTTAACAGCCTCTTGCCAGGTCGAATGCCCCCAGCCCACCTTGCTAGATTTTTTAGAGTAATACTCTTCATTCGTGTAGGTGGCATCGTAAATCATGACGTCGGCGTCGCGACATAGACCCATCACGTTGTCATCCAGCCGATCGGGGAAATGTTCGGTATCGGTAATGTAGGCCACGGCATGACTGTCCCAGTTGACGCGGTAGCCCACCGCTTCACCAGGATGGTTCAAGAGCGCATTGTTGACCACCACGTCGCCAATATGCACATCTTCTCCAATCCTTAGGGTTTTGAAATTCATCTCTGCACCCATAATCTGGAGCGGCACCGGAAAATTGGGATGGAGCATTTGATCGTTGAGGCGCTGCTCGATCGTTGATCCGTTGGGAGCTTCTGCTCCATAAATATTGAAGCGATTGCCTTTAATAAAGGCAGGGACAAAAAATGGGAAGCCCTGGATGTGATCCCAGTGAGAGTGGGTAAAAAACATGTTGGCCTGGATTGGCGTTTCTTTTAGCAGAGACTGCCCTAGAACCCTCAGCCCCGTGCCCCCATCAAAAATCAGTCTCTGCCCTCCTACTCGCATTTCCACGCAAGAGGTGTTGCCTCCATAGCGCACCGTTTCCGCGCCAGGACAGGCAATACTTCCTCTCACCCCCCAGAACTGAACCTCGAACTGGTTTTTCACGCTAGACATGTGTGTTCCTACCGGATTCCGCCGAGTCTCTTTGTGTGAGACCTATCGATATCTGCCAACTGGTTTGAACCCTGAAACAGAACGCATTACCTCAACGCTTAATGGTAGATAGGCTTGGTGGTAGATAGCTGTGAATACTTTAGCTAATCTATAAGCAGTTGAGGTACGTCAGTGAAATCTACGTGGGTCGCTATGTAACTAGGTCTAGTCTAGCCCAGACCAGACTGACGATCACTGGTATATTGCCCATTATGTGGCTCGGAGGTGAAGATTATTCACGCTGCCATAGCTTTCAGCCCCTGTATTACTGTCTCTATCTAAAGGATGCCCAACATCTCAGCCACTAATCTAAAGAAATTGGTGTAGATTGGGTCGATCAAATTAAATATCTGGTAAATCAAAATTGGCAAAAATAGCGTTGTAGATTCCGAGAACATTCGAACCCAGTGCAGATGGTAGTAGGATGCCGTGAATCTTAATCTTATAGACCGAACTAGAGCAAGCCGTGGGGGGCATGGCTTAATGCTTTAGAACTACCAGATTGACCCTTTATTATATGAAGTTTATCAAAAAAATGGGTCTAAAACCCTGCCCTTTTAGGGCGGCTTTTAGTTAAGATTGAAGCGGTTGAAATCCCCAAGGTGGGCGGTTGTGAAGCGGCTTTTAGTCGGCACCCTAGAACCTGAAAGCTTCTTGAAAGCACAAAGAAGGGTAGCGAAAACCTTGTAAAACAGAGCTGGAGAATCACCGCATTCTCACACCAGAAAATACATAACTTGGTTCTATTGATTTAAGTAGGGCGGGGCACGCCCAAACTCTAGGGCATATCCTAGTACGCTTTTGGAGATAGACCCTCTGGGGTTGCTGTAAATCAGGCTCGTCAATTGGTGTCTTTTCACGGTT
>CASBQX010000051.1 GCA_949127925.1 Synechococcales cyanobacterium PMM_0002 | reverse complement strand
GGAGCGGTGCAGGTTATGGCAGTGGATGAGTCGCAGCACTCTAGTACGTTGTCCAATCGGGAACTCCAAATTGTCGAACTAGTGACGGCGGGCTTAACCAACCAAGAAATTGCCGAACAGCTTGAAATTAGCAAGCGCACGGTAGATAACCACATCAGCAACATCTTGACGAAGACCGGCACCGGGAATCGAGTTGCCCTCGTGCGCTGGGCTTTACAGTGGGGCAAGGTCTGTTTGGATGAAGTGAATTGCTGCGTCTTGCCGACGGCGGCTGTACTGCCTCGGACGATTGAGATTCAGCCGATTGAGATTCAGCCAATTGAGCCAAAGTCCATTGAGCTAGAGCCGATAGATTCGGAGGGTGTAGAGCCTGAATCAGTTACGACTCCAGCAGAATTACAGCCATTCTTGGTTGAATAAAGCCACTAGATAAAGCCACTATAGCAACAGTCCGGACAGTTTTAAATTGCCAACGGCAGAATGCGGGTTTCAGCCTCTTCAGTGGGGCAAATGCCAACGATAGAATGCGGGTTTCAGCTTCCGTCCCAAAAACTGTCCGGAGTATTGCTATAGGAGAGTAGCAACTTCACGTCGCGTAAGGTCTGTAGTAGATTGAAATCCGGGCTGAATTGAGCTGCGCCGCAGATGATCCCCGCCCATGATTCTCGCCAAACTCGTCAGCGATCGCCAACAACCAGGGTAAAGACGACCGTGCAGCAGCATGAAATTTCTAATCAGCGGATGCCGTTAGCTGTGTACCGAGAAGTAGCCGCCCACCTGCGCCAGGTAGCTGGGGTGGAAGCAGTGCTGCTACCCCAGACGTCGCAGGTATTTGACTATCAGCAAAGCCAAGTGGGCGGCCTGCAATTTCAGTACACGGACGCTGCCGATGCAGCGACTCGTCAGCGCGTTGCACAGATTTTGCAGTACTATGGCGATCGCTATGGCGCGTGGATCATGCGTTAATGTCGAGTCCTCCCTTCACCCGATCTCTTGTTGGCACAATACCTATGGGCGACATTCAAGCACTACGCGGCACGCGCGACATTTTGCCAGACGAAGTGGGCTACTGGCAGCGGGTGGAGGCGGTAGCGCGCGACATTTTGGGCAAAGCTGCCTATCGAGAAATCCGCACGCCCATTTTTGAACAAACTGAGCTGTTTGAACGGGGGATCGGCGAAGCCACCGATGTGGTGGGCAAGGAAATGTACACGTTTACCGATCGGGGCGATCGCTCCATTACTCTGCGCCCAGAGATGACGGCGGGTTTGGTGCGATCGCTAATCGAACACAAACTCTATGCCACCGGGAACGTGCAGCGGCTGTGGTGCGTTGGCCCCGTATTTCGCTACGAGCGGCCGCAGGCTGGTCGGCAGCGTCAGTTTCACCAGCTAGATGTGGAGGTGTTGGGCAGTGCTGATGCCCGGGCTGATGCCGAAGTGATCGCCCTAGCAACTGACTTGCTGCAAACCCTCGGCTTAAAAAGTCTCACCCTCGACCTCAACTCTGTCGGCACTCCCGCCGATCGCCAAGACTATCGAGCTGCCCTGATCGACTACTTCACGCCCTATAGCGCGGAACTTGATGACGATTCTCAAAACCGCCTAACCCGCAATCCGCTGCGCATTTTAGACAGCAAGCACGAGCGAACCAAGGAAATTGTCCAAGCTGCACCGAGCATCTTAGACTATCTCAGCTCCATTTCCCAGCAACGGTTTGAGCAGGTACAGCAACGGCTAACCGATCTGGGGATCGCCTATCAGGTCAATCCTCGCCTGGTACGCGGCTTAGACTATTACACCCATACCGCCTTTGAAATTCAGTCGGCTGACCTGGGGGCGCAGGCTACCGTTTGCGGCGGTGGTCGCTATGACGGGCTGGTAACCGAGCTGGGGGGACCCGAAACGCCTGCCATTGGATGGGGATTGGGCATGGAGCGCCTGGTATTGCTGTTGCAGAAACTTCAGCCCAGCGGCGGGTCAACCGTAGATTTTTATGTCGTGTCGAAGGGCGATCGCCCCGAAGCGCAGGCTCTCGTGGTCACCCAAACGCTTCGCCGTCTGGGGTTTGCGGTAGAACTAGACCTGAGCAGTAGTGCCTTTGGCAAGCAGCTCAAGCGAGCCGATCGCAGCGGTGCCGCTGCTTGCCTAATTTTGGGCGATACCGAAGCCGAAAATGGCACTGTCCAAATCAAGTGGCTGGCCTCTGGTGACCAGCAGGCGATCGCTCAGACTGACTTACCCGATCTCGCCAACGACCTCCGGCGTCAAGTTACCGCAGCGGCGGCGGCTGTTTTGGCTTGATCCCCAAGCTGCTGAGTTGCGGTTTGAACCACCAAGACTGAGCATGATGCGTGGTGCAGCACATAATTGCTGACGCTACCCAGCAGCACCTCAGTCAACCCTTTAATCCCGCGCCGTCCCAAAATCACCAGATCAGCGTTCCAACTGCTGGCCAGCTCGCAAATTCCACGTCCAGCATCCACGCAGCGGTAGCTAAATTCTGCTAGCACGCCCTGCTGAGCGGCCACTTTTGTGTAATGCTCTAGCATCTCCCGAACGGTACTCACTTGCAAATCTAGCTGCTCTTGCTGCACTTTATACGTCTGGCTGATCAAATGGGGAGATAGCCCAAACTCACCCGGCATCAACATAGGACCCAGGAGCACCTCAGGCATCAGGCAATGAAACAGCATTAAGCTAGCGTTTTGGGTTTTTGCCAGATCGAGCGCTTGGGCAAACACGGCCTGCCCCAGAGGAGATTGATCGATGGCGACAAGAATTTTGGAATAGGTCATAATCGGTATCCCCATAAATGCAGCAGCAAGGGACGGAGCAGCATTATGTTGAGCCTGTTACAGACGATGTGCTCCTACCTGTTTAAAGGCTACCGCAGAAGCAGGCGATCGCCCCCCTTTCGCAACAGGAGTTAATTTGAAGGGGTTTGTCAGCCTCAGAATAGCGATCGCCAGCCCTACATCAGCAGCTTTTCTAAGGCATCAATATCGGGAATGCAAAGAATATCGCGATCGCGGATGATTAGCCCCTTGCGCTCCAGTTTGCTAAGCACCCGAGTCACGGTCTCCCTAGCTAACCCGCTCAAACTACTCAACTCTCGATGGGGCAGATTTGGAATTTCGATCCCCTGCTCACTAACTTTGCCGCGCCCATCCGCCAAAAACAAAATAATATCAGCCACGCGAGACACGCTATCCGACTCCCGTAGCCGCAATCGACGATTGACCTGCCGCAGCCGTCGCGCCATTAGCTGTGCCAACCGGATCCCTGCCTGTGGCTCTGATTGCAGCAGCTGCACAAAATCTTGAGCGGGCATATTCCCAATCACCGTGGCCATCAGAGTCATCACATCGGTAGAGCGGGGAACTTCATCTAGCGGAGCCATCTCGCCAAACAGCTCTCCCTTACCCAAAATATTGAGCGTGACTTCCTTCCCGTCTAAATTATAGGTGCGGATTTTGACCCAGCCTTCGAGAATAAAATAAACCGAGCTGCCCCAGTCATTCTCTAGCAGCAGCACCTGATT
>CASBQX010000050.1 GCA_949127925.1 Synechococcales cyanobacterium PMM_0002 | reverse complement strand
CTACGATTTAGGCTATGCGGGCAAAGTCGATTGCGTAGCGACCTATCAGGGCGTTCCTTGCGTCATAGATTGGAAAACAGCTGACCAGCCCAAAGGCAGTATTGAAAGGCTCTATGACGGGCCACTCCAGTTGGCAGCGTATTGCGGTGCAGTAAACCACTCTTACCCCGACCAGGCCGCCGCCCTACGGCAAGCGATTTTGGTAGTGGCTATCCCCCATCTACCCGCCGAAATTTTCCGGTTTGAGCCAGAGGTCATGGCGCAGCTCTGGCAAGCATGGCAAACACGAGTCGAGCAGTTCTATAGCCGTCGCCACAAACGTTAGGACGCAGGTTGCCATGTCAGCCAACAAGGGGCTTAAGCCCCTTGTCCTAAGATGACTGGCTGAAGCTATAAGTGTGCTCTTGAACCCCCCAGATCAAGCCTTAACGGCTAACTAGCGGTATCCTGTAAGGCCGGAGCCTGGAATGGCTGAATATCAGCTAAGGCCGGATTACGTTTTTCTACTGCCATAAAGTAGGCCGTCCGCAACCGAGCGGTAATTTCCTCTGTTTTGGCATCGTAGACCTGAGTGAGGAGCTTGGGATAGAAGCCAATCCCAATGATAGGCACTAGTAGTGAAGCAATGATAAATACTTCACGCGGTTCTGCATCTACCAATACCTCATGTTCCACTAGCGCCTTATTCTCAGGCCCATAGAAAATCTCACGCAGCATCGACAGCAAGTAGATGGGCGTGAGAATTACCCCAATTGCGGCCAAAACAACGATGATCACCTTAAAGGTGAGATCGTAAGCGTCACTGGTCGCAAAGCCGACAAATATCATTAGCTCTGCCACAAACCCGCTCATCCCAGGCAACGCCAGCGAAGCTAGCGAACAGGCGGTGAACATGGCAAAAATGCGGGGCATTTTTTTGCCTACGCCACCCATCTCGTCCAAAATCAGCGTGTGGGTGCGATCGTAGGTTGCTCCTACTAAGAAAAATAAACTGGCTCCAATCAAACCGTGAGACACCATCTGCAACACGGCACCGCTCATACCCAAGTCGGTAAACGACGCAATTCCAATCAGCACAAAGCCCATATGGGAAATAGAGGAGTAGGCAATTTTCCGCTTCAGGTTTCGCTGGGCAAAGGAAGTGAGCGCCGCATAGATGATGTTAACGACACCCAGAATTAACAAAATAGGCGCAAACCGCACATGGGCATCGGGCAACATCTCCACATTCATGCGAATTAGCGCATAGCCACCCATCTTGAGCAAAATACCCGCTAACAGCATGTGGACTGGCGCTGTCGCTTCACCATGGGCATCTGGCAGCCAGGTGTGGAGTGGAAAAATGGGGAGCTTAACCGCATAGGCAATCAGAAACCCGGCGTAGGCCAGGAGCTGGAAGTTAAGCGGAAAGTCTTTTTCCATCAGCGATCGCATATCAAAGGTGGTGGTATCTCCGTAGAATGCCATCGCCAAAGCCGCCACTAAGATAAACAGCGAACCACCCGCCGTGTAGAGAATAAACTTAGTGGCTGCATATAGCCGCTTCTTGCCACCCCAAATAGACAGCAATAAATAGACGGGCAGCAGCTCCAGTTCCCACACCAGAAAGAACAGCAGCATGTCCTGCACGGCAAACACAGCAATCTGTCCGCCATACATCACCAGCAGCAAGAAAAAGAAGAGGCGCGGCTTTAGCGTTACGGGCCATGAGGCCAAGATCGCTAGCGTAGTGATGAAACTAGTCAACAAGATCAGCGGCATGGACAGACCATCAGCACCGACCGACCACCGCAAATCGAGCGATGAGACCCATGAGTAGCTTTCAACCAGCTGCAAGTCAGGGCTAGAGATATCGTAATTGGAATAGAAAGCGTAGACGGTTAGCGAAAAATTAATCAGTCCAATAACTAGGGCGTACCAACGAATCGGTCTGCCTTTTCCCTCCTTATCTGGCACCAAGGGAATGAAGAAGGATGCCACGATAGGAAACAGGATGATAGTAGTTAACCAGGGAAAATCCGCAGTATTCATTCAGGATATTTTTTTAAGTGCAAAGATTATGTAAAAAAGCCTGCAACACCTTGGCTCTGCTTCAAACAGAAGGCACTTAGGTCTAGCCTAAATGCCTTTCTTTGTTTTGCACGAGCGGATCAAGTAATCCCCGACACGAGCACCAAACCTAACACTGCGCCAAAAACAATCAGCGCATAAAACTGCACTTTTCCACTTTCCAGGTACTTCAGCGCTTCACCCGTTACCAATGTCACAAATCCAGTTAGGTTGACCAACCCATCCACAATCCGGACATCCACCTCTAGCACCTGCCTTGCAAGGCGACGGCTACCCTTCACAAAGACAGCATCGTAGATGTCGTCGATGTACCATTTGTTGAGGGAAAGCTGATATAAGGGCTGAATTTTGTCGGCGATCGCCCCTGGGTCAATCTTCTGCGTCCGGTACATTAGCGTGGCCAGCGTAATCCCAATCAGGGCGATCCCCACTGAACTACCGCCCATAATCAGAAACTCTGACCATTCAAACTCAGCGGCGGTCTCCATCACTTTGCCAGGGGCGTGGATAAATGCCTCAAAATAGTTAGCAAACGGCGTTCCTATCAAACCGACCAACATGGAGGGGATCGCTAAAATTACCAGTGGCAACCACATCGCCAGTGGCGACTCGTGAGGGGTGCTGCTGTGATGGGAGTCGTGGGCATCAGGCGAATTGTCTGGCGCATCGCTAGTCGGGAATTCAGCCGTTAGCTCTTTGGGGTTCATTGCACCCGGCCCAAACGCTAAACCCATGCGCTGCAACTGTTCTATTTTCAGCTGTTGCTTAATGGCGCTGTCATTACCCCGGAAAGAACCCTCAAACGTTGAGAAATACATCCGGAACATATAGAAGGCCGTGATCCCAGCAGTTAACCAACCCACCAGCCACAAAGCTGGATTCGCATTGAAGGTTTGCCCTAAGATTTCGTCTTTCGACCAAAACCCAGCAAAGGGAGGAATCCCACAAATCGCCAGAGTGCCAATTAGAAATGTAATAGCCGTAATAGGCATATATTTCCGCAGTCCGCCCATCAAGCGCATATCCTGCGCCAACACGGGGTCATGACCCACAACCGCTTCCATCCCGTGAATCACCGAACCCGAACCCAGAAACAGCATCGCCTTAAAGAAAGCATGAGTCATCAAGTGGAACAACCCAGCTGTATAAGCTCCTACACCCATCGCCATTACCATGTAGCCCAACTGGGACATGGTGGAATAGGCCAAACCTTTTTTAATATCGTTTTGTGTAATGGCAATGCTGGCTCCCAGGAAAGCGGTAACGCCTCCCGTCCAGGCAATCACGTCCATTGCCACCGGGATCCCTTCAAACACGGGAAACATCCGAGCAATTAGAAATACTCCAGCTGCCACCATGGTAGCGGCGTGAATGAGAGCAGAAATCGGAGTTGGGCCTTCCATGGCGTCGGGCAGCCACACATGCAGCGGAAACTGTGCAGACTTCGCGACAGGCCCTAGAAACACCAAAATGGCAAACAGTGCTGCCATACCGCCACTCAGAGCACCAGACTGAACCAGGTCTTGGAGGCGATCGCCAATCACATCAAACTCAAAACTACCCGTTGCCCAATACAGCGCCAAGATGCCTAGCAGCAGCCCAAAGTCGCCAACGCGGTTGGTGACAAACGCCTTTTGGCAAGCATCGGCGGCAGCCTTACGGTCGTACCAAAACCCAATCAGGAGGTAAGAGCACATGCCCACCAGCTCCCAAAATATATAGACCTGCACCAGATTTGGGCTGATGACTAGACCCAGCATGGAAGAGGAAAACAGGCTTAGGTAGGCGTAGAACCTAACATATCCGGGATCGTGAGCCATGTACCCATCGGTGTAGATCATCACCAAAAAGGCGACGCTCGTGACGATGACCAGCATCAAGGCGGTCAGATGGTCAATAACAAATCCCATCCTCAAGTGAAAGTCGCCTGCTGCTGCCCAGTCAAACGATTGGACGTAGGGAGCATGGCCTTGAACCTGACTCCATAGCAGCCCAAAGGAGAGCACCATCGCAGTGCCAATGAGCGACACAATCAGCACAGAACTCGCCGTGCGCAGACGGTTGACAGACTGGTTGTAGGAAATCAGACCCAATCCAATTATCATTGCCCCGGCTAGAGGCAAGACCGGAATCAGCCAGGCATATTGATACAGGGTTTCCATGACTTATGGCTGTGTTACGTGACGCTTACTGAATAGGCAAAACCGTTTACATTGTGGCACAGACTTGTCTAAGTCGCTTCTATCGTCTGTTATTAAAACAGGCAAACTTAAATCTATCTTTGGGTTTTCAATTTGATTGGGTTCACGGGCGAACTCAGAAAAATAACTACATTGGATAATGTAGTTATAGAATTTTGTCTATAGTCCAATTGGGGTGGTTTTGAGAATAGGGAGAGGGCGATCGCCTTCGTCCTCTCTGAATTCGGCCTGAACTTGGCGATCGTTCAAACTACCCAAAGTGAGCTGCCGCCTAGATGACGCGACATTCCGTGACGGACGCGACCCTTAAGAAATCTTGTTAATTTTGTGGGTAGATTTTCATACCAAAGCTCTCAAGTGAGGTTAGAGTATCAAAAAAACCAGTGCAATCTATTGAAAACTCCTGGCAAATCCGCTCTGATCACTGACAAATGGGTGCGTAGAGCTAAACTAGGTCTAAGGGCATAGGTGTGCGCTCTGTTGTGCTCACCCTCAGTCACTATGCAGCGTTATCAGGTTGAACGATGTGTCAAATGAGTGTTGAAGATGTGTCAAGTCTGCACAGCTCAAAGCGGCCTCAAAATTGATCAAGCCTCCCCATCCCTCCATACCACAATCCTGTGCATAAACACTTTCTTGAGCGTTTGCTGCGGCTTTCTCTGACACCGTTTCACAGCTGTTGACCGTTCCTCAGAGATCTGGATCGGCTGCTCAGCTTCAATCTCACCTATATTGCCAACTGTCTTTTGCCTAGCCGTTTATCCGGATAACGCCCATGCATCAACTTCTCAAGCGCGCTCGTTTGCTTAATGTTGCCATCTTTAGTGGAACCCTAGCAGCCACCGCCACTGTTTCTTTGTTGACGCCCGTGCTCAGTTCATCTGTCCAGGCCGCGTTAGAAAACAGCCCCAAGGCTATTTTGGATGAAGCTTGGCAAATCGTAAATCGTGAGTATGTCGATACCACGTTTAATCAAACCGACTGGTTGGCGGCACGGCAGGAGCTTTTGGGCAGTAGCTACAGCTCTCAAACAGAAGCATATGCTGCGTTGCGTCGAGTCTTACAAAGACTGGAAGATCCTTACACGCGGTTTATGGATCCTAGCCAGTACGAGGCTCTGACGAATCAAACTACCGGAGAACTCTCAGGGGTTGGAATTCGGCTTCAGGCAGATGAGAAAACGGGAGAGATCACAGTTGTGGAGCCGATCCCCAACTCACCGGCCTCAACCGCAGGGATTCGGGTGGGCGATCGCATTCTATCAATTGATGGTGCCACCACAGAGGGCATGAACCTTGAAGATGCATCCAGTCGCATTCGCGGCGATGTGGGCACCCAGATTGTGCTACGCCTGCAACGTCCCGACACCGAATCCTTCGATTTAACCCTCACTAGAGCGCGCATCGAACTGCCTAACGTTCGGTCTTCTCTCAAACAAGAACAGGGTGCTCGCATCGGCTATATCCGCCTTTCAGAATTTAGCTCACACGCCGCCGACCAAATGCGACGGGCGATCGAAAATCTGCTGACGCAGCGCGTGGATGGGTTCGTCTTAGACCTACGCGGCAACCCAGGTGGATTGCTTCAAGCCAGTATAGAAATCTCTCGGATGTGGCTGCCCGATGGAGCGATCGTCAAAACAGTAGATCGCAACGGTGCCAGCGAAGAGATCTTGGCCAACAACTCGGCTCTCACTAAGCTGCCGCTAGTTGTTTTAGTCGATGGTAACTCTGCTAGCTCTAGTGAGATCTTGACAGGTGCCTTAAAAGACAACCGCCGAGCTGCTGTAGTTGGTAGTCAAACCTTCGGCAAAGCGCTAGTGCAATCGGTGCATTCTCTTTCCGATGGGTCTGGCCTAGCCGTGACAATTGCGCACTACTACACTCCCAATGGCACCGATATTAGTCATTTGGGCATCGCTCCAGATGTCCGCATCGACCTAACCGACAGCGATCGCCAACGATTGTCATCCACTCCCAACTCCTTGGCAAGTCAAGCAGATCCCCAATATGTTCAGGCTGTTGCTGTACTCCAGTCCAGAATCGCCGAGGTTCGCAGCCCAGGTGTTTCTCGACGGGCAAGTGCAACCCAAACCCAAGCCCCAGTCCCGCAAAATTAGCGCCGTTTTCCATGAAATAGTGTTGCTTGACAGTTGAAACGTAAAACTAAAAGCTAAAACTCCGAATCCCACGCAGCAAACTGCGTGGGATTCGGAGTTTTATAGCTCTGACTACAGCGTATTGACACAGGTAGACCCAGGACTACGCGGATGCCTGGGATACCTTGCTGCGTTTTTTCCTAGATCCTCGTGCCCAGCGAGTTAGATGCCAAACATAGGCAAACAAGAATCCAGAGATCAGAGCGCTCAGATTCCACTTGATTGAGCTTTCCATTAATGTGTTTCGACGACTGGTTTTTTCAGTATCTGCCTGGGTTTGCATTCGAGCTTTAATCGTGCTCAGCTGAGATAAGATTTCTTGCTTTGGAGTCTTAGTGGCTGCCCCGTCAAGAGCGATCCCCTGGCTTTCCAAAAATGCCTTCATCTCGTCAGGACTAGCCTGGTTGAGCCGTTGCTCAAATTGGGTCAACTGATCCATTTGCTGACTGTACTGAGCTTCAATTTGGGTAATATTCTGGCTATTCAACCGCAGAGTATTGTTCACACCTAGAGGAATCATTAGCAGTAGGAAAATGCCAAAGATCAAAGTTCCCCACGAAATGACTTTGATCAAAGGACGCTCCCATTTACTGCGAAACTGCAACTCGCCAAAGAAGATTAAGGCGATCGCCAGCAGCGGTACGGGAACACGCTCTATTACTGCACCCATGGTTTCAAATTCCCAAACGGGATCCATCAATCGAGGTGGCAGCAAAATAGTTGCCAAATCAAGCAGCGTTAAGATGAGTAACCCATAGCCCGCCCATCGAAAAAGCACAGGCGACACAGGTTTGGTAGCAGGATTCTGGTTTGGTAGCTCATTCAATTGCGTCATCTGATTGCTCCATTAATATTGATTAAACGCTTTGTCTGCTTACGTAGCGGTTGCTTATGGTCTAGGTGGTGGAAACTGGGGCTGCCACTCTTGGTACCAAGATGTCCAAGCATCTTTTAGCAGGCGTTCTGTCGCTTGGGGAGAGGAAGCTCGCAGGGGTATACTCATGACCGTGAACAGACATCGTCCATCGCGTAAGGTTTCACGACCCAACAACACAGGAAAGGCCCGGTCTAGACGCAGGTCGAACCTGTAGCGATTTTGATTGAACTGAGCTTCTGTTACGGTGCTCTTGCCGCGTGAATTAATACAGCTACTCAGGTAAGTATTCTCTTGGGTCGAGTAGAGGCTGTAGAACCCAGTCTCCTCTTGCTGTTGGATGGTGGAGTCAAACGGAACCGTGGCCGCAGGTTCGCCATATTTCAGCAGTAAATTACGTACGCTGGGGTCAGTCTCAACCAAATACCGAATTGCTACTGTTAGGGTTGTTCGATCACGGCGATAGGTGTAGATATTGCCGACAACCATTTCGGGCGAGGTTTGAGCGATTGCAGTCATTGGTGGGATGAGGGGCTTGGTGGCGATCGCGTGCCAGCCCTTTAAAGGCATGTGAGTAGGAAGTGCGATCGCCGCCTTTACATCAGTAGGTTGGTTTGGCATCAACGTTAGTTTGCCCAGAACTAAGACAACGCTGCTAAACGTTAACAGCATCAGCGGTAATCGAAATAAAGCCTCAGCTATCATGGCTCCTGCAACTCCAGCGGATTAGCGTCATCCTCTTGCTCGAGATCTTGTTCAGCAGCATTTTCCTGACGGTTTAAAGCCCAGCAGCAAGCACTAAAGAGCAAAACAGAAATCATCGAAAAAATCATTGAACCATTGCCTTTATGCCAATATTGAAAAACTTCTATGTCGGAGGTGGCGACGAGATGAGCCATTAACGCAACTCGTATTCCATTTACTACAAAGGCGATTGTAACTGCCCCCCAAAGAATTAGAAATTGTCTATACCAATTCATCGGAAACATTACTAAAAATAAACCTGCCAGCGACAGTAAATAGGTAACTCCTTCAATTCCAGAACAGCCTGGATATACTTCTACCGCTCCAGAACCTAGGTAGATATTTAAACCATCTCGCGATACTGTAAACCCTGAATACCATAGGACTAATGTGGCAAACTTTGCCGTTATTGCTGTGGTGTCAATTAATGGTGGGATTAATGCTTGTGGCGTACCTAAAAAGAAGAGAACTGTTAGTTCTTTGTAATATTGCCCTAACCCGCAAAATCCCGAAGCCAGTAACGCTAACCCCAAAGCAGCTAAAAAAGGAGACAAAAGTAAAAAAACCTCGCTGGGCATCGTTACACTCCTCAATAGCACGCACGCAATGAGGAATGTTCCGATCGCGCTAGCAGCAATTCCGCTATTCAATTTAAGGGGCGCTTGGCGTTCTGTTAGCAGGGAGAAAACTGCTAAAAAAAAAGGATGCTGCTGCCCAATAAATCAACCTTGTCGGCTCTCCAAGTAAGGGTTAGATGAATTGTCGCCATCCCAGCGGCAATCCCAATTAGCCAAAATTTAAAGTCTTTTAAGTATCTAAAGCGCATAGAAGGGATTGTTTTCATCAGATAAATTCCATTCCTGCTTGAGGAAATGTTTGCACGCGATCGCTTCTCTCAGGCTATACCTTGGCCTTTGGGAGCATGGATGATTCGTATCCGCCCTTGTTTATTACCTGTAAGACGTTCTGCAAAGGCTAAAGCGGGCACAAAGTGCATAAAATCAACCCTTGCCTCTTCGTCAAGAGTAGTGTGCCCAGACCTGCCAACCCCCTAACGGCTCTGGTCTAACAGAATTAATTCAATCAAGAAAATGTAGACGAGCTGTCGTTCTACGAGTCTTAACCTAAGTATAAATTCGCAGGATTTTCCCTGTCAGCATGAGTAAATACCGAGGCGAACTATAAGACTTTTTCTGAGAGCGAACACGGCTATTTATTGGGCAACGGTACTCCGTATACAGTCCAAAAAACCTGCACCTATTGCCAGCTGAAATCGCTAATATCCTTGACTGATGGTTTTAAGAAAACCTGGTACTTCTAACTAATTACTTCTACGCTCAAACTAGCAGCCACTACTCTTAGCTCGAAAAAAATTATGCGTAGGATCTCCCTGTCCTTGAAGCTTGCTGGAATGTTATTAAAAATACAAGGGGCTTTTTATGGCCTCTGCTTCTCCGGCATTGTCTCTTATAAGTAGCCTCTTCCAAGAGTTGCTTTCTTATAATCTTCAGAATTTTAATAGAGTCTATCTACAAATTTGTGTCAGTGCCTCAGTTATGGAGTGTGACGGGTGAACAGCGTCAAAATTCTAAATTTACAAATTGATAATCTGTCAATGCAAGATGTATTGGAGCAGTTGCAGCGAGGGGTGGTATTTACGCCCAACGTGGATCATCTTGTGAAAATGCAGAGCGATCAATCGTTTAAAGAGATTTATGACACGGCAGATTACAGGTTGTGCGATAGCAAAATCCTGATCTATGCCGCAAAGTTTTTGGGATCACCGATTTGCGAGAAAATTTCGGGTTCTGACTTTTTCCCAGCATTTTATCAGCATCATCGCCATCATTCAGAGGTCAAGCTCTTCCTCCTAGGTGCCCATGCAGGAGTGGCGGCGGAGGCACAACGCAGAATTAATCGCAAAGTTGGTCGGGAAATGGTGGTTGGCTCTTATTCACCGCCCATTGGATTTGAGACGGATACAGCAGAGTGCGATCGCATCATTCAACTGGTAAATGCTTCAGGGGCGACTGTTCTAGCGGTAGGAGTAGGTGCTCCTAAGCAAGAAAAGTTTATTCATGCCTACAAAAAACGGTTTTCTGCCATTAAAATTTTCCTGGCTGTTGGTGCCACGCTTGATTTTGAAGCAGGACAAGTAAATCGCGCCCCAAAATGGATGAGCAAGGCAGGTTTGGAATGGCTATACAGATTAGCGTCAGAGCCGAAGCGGCTGTGGAAACGATATTTGATAGAGGATCCAATGTTTTTGTGGTTGGTATTCGCTCAAAAGTTGAATCTTTACAGTGAGCCCTTTCAAATATTGCCTGCCTCTGATGCTCAATTCAGTCAGGTAGACGGTAATTCTAGCCGTTCTACCTTACCTGCTCTAACTGAACAGCTTCCTGCAAGTAACTAAAAAGCATTGAAATCTAACAGGGTCTATGGCATTACATCCGCCGTTGTTCTACTTCCCCATGCTGTTTCAAGAGTGCCGCTAGCTTTTTGCGCATCACAATGCCTGGTCAGGTAGATCTAAAATTGGTGTCTGATGTTAAAACTGACTGAAACATATACACTTCAATCAGTTAATCAGGAGTGTAACCCATGCCAGAAGCCCGTCAAAACCAAAAACGAACCGCCAT
>CASBQX010000049.1 GCA_949127925.1 Synechococcales cyanobacterium PMM_0002 | reverse complement strand
TCTACGCCCGCATTGTCAGCGATTTGTCGAAGGGGGGCATCTAGTGCCTTAATTACAATGCTGGCTCCAATTTGCTCTTCAGCCGGTAGGCTGGCTTTGAAGTCTTGCAGCTTGTGAGCGAGGTGAAGCAATGTTGTGCCGCCGCCGGGGACGATGCCTTCTGCCACTGCCGCTTTGGTGGCGTTGAGGGCGTCTTCAATCCGCAGTTTTTTGTCTTTAAGTTCGGTTTCGGTAGCCGCACCCACTTTAATCACGGCCACGCCGCCCGTTAGCTTGGCAATGCGCTCTTGCAGCTTTTCGGTGTCGTAGTCAGAGTCGGTGGCTTCTAGCTCTTGACGAATTTGGGCAATCCGCTTTTCTAGAGCGACCTTGTCTGGCGCTTCGGCGACCAAGATGGTGTTGTCTTTGGTGATGGTGACCTTGCGGGCGACACCCAGCATGTCGAGTGTGGCGGTGTCGAGGCTGAGGCCGATTTCTTCGGAAATCATTTGCCCACCGGTCAACACGGCAATGTCTTGCAAGATGGCTTTGCGGCGATCGCCAAAACTAGGAGCCTTGATGGCCACTGCATTCAGCACACCGCGTAGACGGTTGACCACTAAAGCTGCCAGGGCTTCCCCTTCCACATCTTCGGCAATGATCAGCAGCGGCTGACTAGCGCGGGCAATTTTCTCTAGAATTGGCACCAGATCAGAAATGGAGCTGATCTTTCGATCGACAATCAAGATGGCGACATTTTCAAATTCGCAGATCATCCGATCGGCATCGGTGACGAAATAGGGCGAAATGTAGCCCCGGTCGAACTGCATCCCTTCCACGAACTCTAGCTCGGTGGTCAGCGACTTCGATTCTTCGACAGTAATAACGCCATCGCGCCCGACCTTATCGACCGCTTCGGCAATCATGTTGCCTATGGTTTCGTCGCTGCCAGCAGAAACGGTGGCTACTTGGGCGATCGCGCTCCCGACCACAGGCTGCGCTACGGCCTTGATGTCATTGACTAGTCTGGCAACGGTTTTCTCAATGCCCCGGCGCAGGCTAACCGGATTTGTTCCGGCCGCAACGTTTTTCAATCCTTCATGAATCATGGCTTGCGCCAGCACCGTCGCTGTAGTGGTGCCATCGCCTGCTAGATCTTTGGTTTTGGAAGCTACTTCGCGGATTAGCTGCGCGCCAGTATTTTCCAGCGGATCTTCTAGCTCAATTTCTTTGGCAATAGTATCGCCATCATTAACAATTTGCGGTGCGCCATACTGCTTCTCAAGTACCACATTGCGCCCTTTCGGCCCAAGCGTGATCCGTACGGCATCAGCGATCGCATTGACCCCCCGCTCTAGTGCCTGACGGGATTCTTCTTGGAACACAATAATCTTAGGCATACTTCATTAGATTTAGTTCTCCTTCCAGAATTTAGCACTCTCCGGCGTTGATTGCTAAAATCTCTGGTTCGGGAATCTGGGGTTTAACTTTTAGCTGTCCGCGCTTAATTTTGCTTAGGCTCGACTCTAGCTAGCGTCTGAGGGGATGGGGCAGGTGAAGACGTTAGCGTTACGGCTGCAAAAGATGGCTCAAGTGCCAGCGCTTCAGCGGCGTCGGGGCGCATAATCACGGCTGAATAGGGCACCACGCCAGCCGTTTCGCTGCCAATGCAGCGCGCCGCCTGACGCGACAGATCAAGCGATCGCTTACCCACATAGGGACCGCGATCGTTAATCCGCACAATCACGGAACTTCCACTCTTTTGATTTGTCACCTTGAGGTAGGTATCAAACGGTAATGAGGGATGCGCGGCGGTCAGGTCATATTGGTCAAACCGTTCACCTGCGGCGGTGAGGCGGTTGTGAAAGTAAGGGCCGTACCAGGATGCAGTGCCAGACAGGGTGCGACCCGTGGTAGAGAGCGCATCTAGCTGGGTTTGGGCTTGTACCAACGGTAGAGGAGCCACCCCCAACACGACTCGCAGATTATTGATCCAGTCGATGGCCACTAGATCGCCATTGCGGCCGAGTGCTGCTTCTAACGCTGAATCGATGGTAAACAGCAGCGATCGCTGCCCTGCTTTGCCAGCAGATACCCCGTTGACGCGGGTGAGTTGCAGTGTTGATGGATCAAATCCGGGAGCTTCTAGCACTTCGCGGAGGCGGCGAGCCAGCTTAGCGGCTCCAGACTGGGTTGGCAATGCGGCTATAGCTTGCCCTCTAATGCGAATTTGGAAGCCACCGGAGCGGGGACGGGCTTTAGCCGTGGCTGGGCTTGATGGGATGCATTGTTTAAAGATTTTGAGCGGTGAGCGTTGACCGTTCCCGGCCTGAGCTGTTGCCTTTGGTGGACTAACTGCATTGACTGGAGCGGCTGGCGGAGTCTGCACCACGGTAATTGCCAAAGGAGCTGACGAGATCCGAGCCAAACGGGTGCGCTCGGGTCGTGGTAACCACCGCATGAGAGACCCTGGAGCCAGAAAACCCGACTCCGGGTTCAATAAAGCAGACGTAGATGCAAACTTAGATTCAGACTTAGATGAGGTGGCGATCGCCACTGCCGTAGACGGTTGAGCGGGGACAGCAGACGTTGAATTCGCAAATAGATGTTGAATTGAATTCAAAAAGGGTTGGGGAGCGTAAAAACTACCCATGTAAGAGACGACCCAAGCAAGTCCAAGAAAAGTCATATGTAATGCCGTATGGGACACAGGTGCGATATCAAAACCGCAGATCCCAGGGATGTATGGATCAAGGCAGACGCAAACTGCCTACCTAGTAAGCCCATTTCGTCAGAGAAAAGCCTGACAGGAATTTACTAAAGAGAGATTTAAGTAAAGATACGGAGGATACATCCCAGGATTTCCCAGCATAGAATAAAACTAGGCTTTGCAACAAAAAAAGTTCCTATTGATACATATTTCTAATAATTTTTGATGAATCTCTATAAAGATTAGGTAAAAATGACAGATTTTGCCAATTCGTCTCAATGGGATCGCCTGCTGCAAAATTTGGGGGTTTGGCAAGGCTCTTTTACCCGCCTTTCGGGGAGTGGAGAAATAGTGGAGGATATGCCCACAGTGGTGACCCTAGAGGGGATCGACAATCGCCAAACCGTGCGGCAAACGCTGGAATATTTTTCGGCTACAACGAAAGAGTTGACCCAGCGGCGAGTGTTGGAATACAGCACGCTCAACCGCAGCATTTTGCTATTTGAGGATGGAGCGTTTAGCCAGGGTTCGCTACAGTTCAGCCCTGTGGCAGAATTTGGCGCAGAGTTTGGCTTCATTTGTGGCGATCGCCGTCTCCGGTTGGTTCAATTGTTTTGCCCTAGCGATGGCAAAAGTCAGCTATCAGGGTTAACGCTAATTCGTGAACGGTTGGCTCAATCCACCACGCCAGACCGTCCGCCGCTGACCCTAGAGAACCTGCTGGGAACTTGGCAAGGGCACGCCATTACCCAGTACCCTGACTGGCGACCGCCGGAGGTGGAAACCACTAGTTTGACCCTTTGGCAGCAGGGCGATCGCCTTCACCAACGGTTTACAGCTGCTAATTTTGAACTCACCTCTACAGCGGCGATCGCGCCTGGGAGGCTGCTGTTTGACCAGGGTGCCGTGCCCATACAGGTGCTGCTATTGCCCGATGGGGCGTCGTGCAACACGCCTACTGTGATTCCCCGAGGACGGTCATTTTTGCTAGAAGTCGGCTGGCTGCTGACTCCGACCTTGCGGCAGCGGCTAATGCGTCGCTATGACGCCCAAGGGGCGTGGAGTAGCTTAACGCTCGTGACAGAGACAAAAGTAGACTCGGTGGAATCACCGAATCTCTGAGAGCAGCCCCCACCAAAAAGCACCCCATAAAACAGGGTGCTTTTTAACGGGATCGTTAATTTTAGATTGCGCGTTTACAGACCTGTTTATCCTACCCGTTGAGGTTGGGCGATCGCTGGTGCCATGCGGTGGCTTGCTCATAGGCATAAGCCACATTTAGCAGCACATCTTCTTTCAGCACATTGCCAATCAATTGGATGCCAATCGGTAGACCCTGTTTGTCAAACCCACAGGGCACGCTAATGGCCGGCAAGCCCGCCAGGTTTACTGGAATGGTCATCAAATCCAGCAGATACATGCTCAGCGGATCGTCCGTTTTTTCTCCAATTTTGAAGGCTGTTGTCGGAGCGGTGGGGCACACCAGCACATCGACCTGGTCAAAAGCCTGCTCAAAGTCTTGCTTAATCAGGGTGCGTACCTTCTGTGCCTTGAGATAATAGGCGTCGTAATACCCCGCAGACAGCGTGTAGGTGCCGATCATAATGCGGCGCTTCACTTCAGGCCCAAACCCTTCGGCTCGGGTCTGGGTATACATATTGAGCAGGTTATTCGCGTCGCTGGTGCGGTAGCCATATTTTACGCCGTCGTAGCGGGCTAGGTTGGCAGACGCTTCTGACGGCGCGATCACATAGTAAGCGGCCACCCCGTAGCGGAAACGAGGGCAAGAAATGACTTGAATTTCGGCACCTAGATCTTGCAGCGTTTGCACAGCCGCTTTCACCGCCGCCTCGACCTCAGGGTCTAACCCTTCACCAAAGGTTTCCTGAATGACCCCAACGCGTAGACGAGTCTTGGGCGGTAGGTCAGGTTTGAGAGTGTCTACATAGTTGGGAATGTTGACCTTTAAGCTGGTGGAATCCATTGGGTCATGACCGGCGATCGCCTGGAGCACGATCGCCACATCCTCTACCGATCGCCCAAAGGGGCCAATTTGGTCGAGCGATGACGCAAATGCCACCAACCCATAGCGCGACACTAGCCCATAGGTGGGTTTCATGCCGACCACGCCGCAAAACGATGCAGGTTGACGAATCGAACCGCCTGTATCGGAACCCAGCGAAACGGTTACCTGGCCTCCAGCCACTGCCGCCGCCGAACCACCCGATGATCCGCCGGGCACCCGTTCTAGATCCCACGGGTTTGCCGTAATTTGATAGGCCGATCGCTCGGTCGATCCACCCATCGCAAACTCATCGAGATTGGTCTTACCCACTACGACGGCTCCCGCATCTAGCAACCGTTGGGTCACGGTCGATTCGTACGGCGGGACGAAGTTCTGCAAAATTTTAGACGCGCAGGTCGTTGGGATACCTTTGGTACACATGTTGTCTTTGATCCCAAAGGGAATACCCGCCAACATGCCGATCGCCTCACCCGCTGCAATCTGGGTATCCACCTGCCTAGCTTGCTCCAGCGCTCGATCTGCGGTGATGCACAGAAAGCTGTGGAGCTGTGGCTCTAAAGCCTGAACCCGCTCTAGAGATTCTTCGGTAATTTCCACAGCAGACCGCTCTTTGCGGATGAGTTGTTGGTGCAACTCGCGGATAAAGGACATCAGCAACCTCAGAAATAGGAATTGGGGAGATGGGGATTAGGTGAGCAAAATCTCCAAACATCACTCTAGTAGATTTTTTGGGGCGTACGGTTTATTTCTAGAGATTTTGCCCAAAGATGAAGGCGAATTGCCGTCTCTGCAGCTGGCCTGGATCGTTACGGTTTAGCTAGAGACTATTCGCTGCCCAACTGATCAGGCAACGGTGTGCCTAGCTCGCTCAAGTTCAGCACATACCCGGCGGTAACCAGATAGACGATATCGGCGATCGCCCCCACCCGGCGGGTCAAGTTTCCTAGGCGATCGCGAAATAGCCGCCCTAACGGGTAAGCGGGCACCACCCCCCAACCCACTTCCTCGGCCACCAAAATCACCTCACTTTCGGTGGCCTGAAGGCAGGTTAATAGCTCCATCACCCGATCATCCCACGTTGATTCATCTTGCTCTAGCCAATTTGCTAGCCAGGTGCCCAAGGCATCGACCAGCAGACATTGGTGGGGTGTGGCCGCCTGAAGTGTAGCAGATAAGTCCATCGGGACGCTGCGGGTTTCCCACTGCGGCGATCGCCGCTGCTGATGGCGGCTAATGCGGTCTTGCCACTCGGGATCATCAAGATAGTCTTGAGCCGTGGCGACATAGATGACTGATTTGTGCGATCGCGCCGCCAATGTCTCTGCCCACTCACTTTTGCCAGAGCGAGTCGGCCCTGTGACTAAAACCACGCTCATGGTGCTCTCCGATCGCGGGCAGGTTTCATTTTGCAGATTTTACATTTTGCAGATTTCACTTTAAAGCTCCTGGTGACAACCTCAGAATTTTCACTACGAATGGGTCACAAACAGTGTGTTTCATCAGACACAAGCAGGTAAAATGGTTGAAAATTACCGCCTTTTCGATTTATTCTCGCTCAAACTGTCTGACACATGATCAAATCGGGACTGCAACGGATTGAGGCAACGCTGACCCAGCTTCATCGCCGCCACCCCAAGCCAAGCGAGGCTGATACTGGCGGTGTTCAGCGCCCTGAGATCCTCCCAGGTCAAGCTGTGCTGCCGCTCCCCTCTGGCTTTCAGCTGCCTACCTTGAGCAATCCGCGTCATGCTACAGACCCAGCTCTTGCCCTAGGGCTGCTGCGAGAAATTGAAAGTACTGTCACGGGATGGCAAAAAGAATTGCAGCGAATCTTGCTGACCATGCAGGAGTTGCAGATGGAAGGAGCGATTGTCGATGGCTGGCTAGAATCGCAGCCGCAGGCTGCGCCGCCATTAGGCGCGAATCCCCTGCGTCATGCTGAGATTAATCAACTGCTCGACTATGTGCGCGACTTGTGCAAGCATCATCAGCCCCAACCCGTAGCCGCCACGGCCAGAGCTGGTTATTGGCTGTGTGGACTGGATGCTGATGGCCAAGTCTGGTCGTTTCCCTGTCCGGCGGAGCAGGTGCCTCAGATCAGCTTGGCGATCGCTCGCTGCCAAAAAATGCGGCAATTGGTAGAGCGCAAAAACTACCTAGAAAATCGCCTGAGCCAATTGGCTGAAACCCTGGTGGCTGTCCATAGTCAGCTGCGCGAACCCGAAGTAGAACCGGCTGCAAACGATTCATTAGAAGCGGTGGGCTAGTTCGTAGTGCAGGCTGGAAGCCTGCGCGGGCAAGATGCCCGCCCTACGGTAGTTAAACTTGCGCCGTCTTCTACTAGTCAAACAGGATGCTGACTCTACGGAGCATTAATTACGAAGCATTAATGTTGGCCGGATTGCTGGCTAGGTTAATGGCACCCATCCTGCAACTTTACCGAAAATTTATAAACCATCCGGTTTTTACAGTGTTGCGATAGAAATGTAAGAGCATAAGCAATTCTTTGTTGCAAAATATTGCATCTGGACTGCTTAAATTTGCGGTCAGTACGGGGTTGTATGCCATATTTGACACAGGTTTTGTCCAGGGTTGCTGTTTGATATCGGCGCATCTCAATTTCCGCAGTTACCGTTTATTCTGGCTATCACCATGTCCGAACCTCAGGTTTCTGCTATTGTGTGCACGCACAACCGAGACGGCTATCTTGGGGCTGCATTGGATAGTTTGCTAGAGCAAGATTTTATCGGTGCCTATGAAGTCATTGTCGTAGACAATTGCTCCAGCGATCGCACGCCAGAGGTGGTG
>CASBQX010000048.1 GCA_949127925.1 Synechococcales cyanobacterium PMM_0002 | reverse complement strand
TTTGGCTGCCCTGCTTGACATCGTAGTGTCTTGACTTATATGTGGCGCTAATTTTACTGCCAGAGTATAGATGCCAGAAATTAATGGCTTATGAGCTGACCTAGCGGGGTTAGGATCTGCTCTAAGCGATTAACGATGCTGACTATGGTAAAGCGATCGGCTTTGCCGTCTCGTAGAGAATCGCCCCCAGCATGAAAGTTTTTTTGACTTTTCATCGTTTAATTTTTCACTAGCGCCGTTTCGTTTTTATTTTGATTAGAGGAAACCTATGATCAGTCAGCCAGACCGTGTAGTTTTAATCGGCGTTGCCGGAGATTCGGGATGCGGTAAGTCAACTTTCTTGCGTCGCCTAGAAGATCTATTTGGCGAAGAAATGATTACCGTTATTTGCCTGGATGACTATCACAGTCTGGATCGCAAGCAGCGCAAAGAAGTTGGAGTGACGGCGCTTAATCCAAAAGCCAACAATTTTGATTTGATGTATGAACAAATCAAAGCACTCAAAGCAGGCAAGTCGATTCAAAAGCCGATTTATAACCACGAGACCGGGATGCTAGACCCTGCCGAAACGGTTAATCCTAATCGCATCATTGTGATTGAAGGGCTGCACCCTATGCACGATGAGCGAGTGCGATCGCTGCTCGACTTCAGCGTCTACCTCGACATTGACGATGAGGTCAAGATTGCCTGGAAAATTCAGCGTGATATGGCAGAACGGGGCCACACCTACGAAGACGTTCTAGCTGCCATTAACTCTCGCCGCCCTGACTTTGAAGCCTATATTGACCCGCAGAAACAGCACGCCGATGTGGTGATCCAAATTCTGCCCACTCGCCTAATTCCCAACGACACCGAGCGCAAGGTGTTGCGGGTGCGGTTGGTGCAGAAAGATGACGTCAAGAGCTTTGAACCCGCCTACCTGTTTGACGAAGGCTCTACGATTGACTGGATTCCTTGCGGTCGCAAGCTGACCTGCTCCTATCCCGGCATTCGGATGTTCTACGGTCCTGATACCTACTATGGCAATTCGGTATCGGTGCTAGAGGTTGATGGCCAGTTCGATCGCCTAGATGAGATGATTTATATCGAAAGCCACCTCAGCAACCTTTCGACTAAGTACTATGGCGAGCTGACCGAGCTATTGCTGAAGCACAGAGAATATCCTGGCTCTAGCGACGGTAGCGGTCTGTTCCAAGTGCTAGTGGGTCTAAAGATGCGTGCAGCCTACGAACGCTTGACGTCGCCTGATGCATTTTTGGCGGCGAAGGCGGGTGTGAATTAGGCATAAGTGAGCCTTAAGCTCCAAATGCATAAGTGAGCTTTAAGCTCCAAATTTCGAGTTTTGATGTTCCCAAGCACTGCTTGGGAACTTATTTTTTGGGGGGTAGGGGCTAGGGTATGACATTAGAGGGAACACTCGCAGAAAACCTGTGGCAGCAAAACCAGGATTTGGCGATCGCATCCCTCCACAGTCCGTTTGTGCAGGGGATCGGCGATGGAAGTTTGGCCTCTGACAAGTTTGCGTACTACGTGGGGCAAGACGCATTTTTTTTAGAAGCCTTTGCCCGTGCCTACAGTATTGCGGCTGCCAAGGCTCCTGATTGGCAAGGATTTGGCGTATTTTATCAGCTGGCAGGTGGGGTGTTGCAGGAGTTAAACCTACACCAAAGCTATGCGGCTCAGTGGGGAATAGATTGGCGCTCAGTTGAACCTGGAACCGCTACCCGCCACTACACAGATTTTTTGTTGGCCACCGCTTGGAGCCACGAGGTAGGCGTCACAGCAGTAGCAATGTTGCCCTGTATGCGGCTCTACGCGTTTTTAGGCCAGCAGCTAGCGCTCAACGGTATTCCTACTCATGCCTATACAGATTGGATTAACACTTACAGCAGTGCCGAGTTTGAGCCGCTCACCGTTCAACTAGCAACTCTGGCGAACCAGTACGCCACTCTCAGCCCCTTGGTCAGCTCAACCTATCGCTATGCCATGCAGTGCGAGTTAGATTTTTTTCAGGCGGCTTGGGATGGGGTGTAAGCTAAAGTGCACAGCAGATAGAGCAGGTAGAGCGAATCTGCCACACATAACAATCAAGGTGTAACCAGTTGGTGTAAAGATGGCCGACGCAAAGACAGATCCTAAAAAACAAGACCAGCAACATCCCCAGTGGCGCAGCGATCGCCAAACGATCAACCAGTTGCTAGAAAGCGAACCGACAGACTATGGCCTGTGCGAGTTAGCCCGGATGAGAATCCGCTATGACGGGTTTCCGGGGGCTAGAGACATCCAGGCCGATATCGCCAAGGCCATGAGTCGCTGGCAACTGACAGAAGCCGAACTGTACGCCCGGACGCAGCAAATTCACCAACAGGCGCAGGTTTACAAGGGACGGGGCAGTCAGCGCGAAGACTGGAGCTAGCGCGGTAAGTCAAGCTTCGAGCGTTACGCTGGTGCAGGCTTAGGCACAATGACCTTCAACCCGTTGGGAATGCACTCGACCTCAATCGGTGTAGTGCCGACAATTTCACCATCCACGACCACCTTTTGCGGTGGCGTTGTGCTGAGTTTGAGCCGACTGGTGCGGCCATGTACCACATGGGGGGTGTCTACATTGGTGCCGGTGAGCGCCGCCCCAAACATGCGGAGCATCGTAGCAATGCCCTGAAGTTTGGTTTCGGCAGAGGTAATGGTGACATCAAGCAGCCCGTCGTCAAAGATCACCCGGCCTGCGCCTTGCGCCAGCACAGAGGTGGGCGGGGCGGCGTTGGCAATGGTGATGGCATAGGCTTGAAATTGATAGGTTTCGCCTTCGGCTTCTAGTTTAGTGTCAAACAACAGGTGCTGATCGCTGGCTTGCCAGCCCGCCATCAAATAGGCCAACACGCCCCACTGGTTTTTGAGGTCGCGGCTGGCCAGCTCAACTGTGACGGCTTCATAGCCCACCCCCGCTAGCAAAATCATCGGAGCGCCATTACAGCGCGCCACATCCACTAAGCGGGTATGGTGATCAATGATCGCCTGACAGGCATTACGAATCGGCCACAGGCTGGGTAAACCCAAGGCGGCAGCAAAGGCGTTGGCCGTGCCTCGGGGAATAATCCCTAGGGGAATGTTGGTGCCAATCAGAGCACCCGCCACGGCAGACAGGGTGCCATCGCCACCCGAGACAATTACCAGGTCTGCATGGTTGGCGATCGCCGCTTGCACTAGCCTCTCTGGCTCTACGTCTGGCAGCGTGTGATAAATGTGAAGGTGGACGTGGGGATCGAGCAATTGCCGAATCAGCGCCAGGTCTTGGTCGGGATTGGTATTACCAGCCACCGGGTTAAAGATGAGGTGAGCCGATGGCACCAAGGCAAATTGAGCCGCGATCGCCTTTGCCGTGGCCAGGTTGGTTGCCAACGCCACATTGTGCACATTACACAGCCGCAGCAGCGCCTGAACATCTGGCTCATGGGGCTGGGCATGGAGCGGATCGACTAAAAAAATCACAGCCCGCACCGTGCCCAGTGCCACCTCAGCCGCAATTTGCGCATCGCCGCCCATCGGTCCCGACAGCATCGCCTCCACCGACAGCCCCGTGGCCGCTTGAATCCGCTGGCCAGTTGTGCCGGTGGCAATGAGTCGATAGCGTTTGAGCAACGACTCGTGGCGACGGGCAAACGCCACCATGTCATCTTTTTTGGCATCGTGGGCAATCAAGGCGAGAGTAGCACGCATGGGAGGAGAAAACATGAGCAGTTTAGGCGGGGTTTAGGCGGGGCAAGCGGGAGGATCGAGGCAAGCGGGGAGAGGGGGATCTAGCCCAAAGG
>CASBQX010000047.1 GCA_949127925.1 Synechococcales cyanobacterium PMM_0002 | reverse complement strand
ATGTCGAGCGATCGCGACATTGTGCTGCGCTACCTTTCAACCCTGGGCAACTGGTTCACCGAACCCAGTATTGAAATGTCGGGGCTGCGGCTGGGCAATATTTTTTTGCCGCCCGCCCCTGCGCCTGCGGGCAAATCTCGCCGCCGCAAACGCCGAGAGCGACTGAAGGGACTGCTAATTCGCGGCGCTATATTTGCCCGTTCTGCGGTGCGTCCGACCTCCGCCTTTGACCTGTTTGAAAACTTTAGCTACCTCGACTGCTCAAAAATGGCAGGAGTCAACGGCGTCGGGCTGGAACTCAACTCCCTCACGGCTCTGCCGATTGACATCATCAACATCATGCTTTTTTTGATCGGCAAAATTGATGTGCATGGGGGCTACTTTTTGGTCAATACCCCTACCTTCAAGCTCTTGCCGTTTTTGATGCAGGCCAAAGCCCCCACCGAAGCAGAGGTGCGCGAACAGCTCGCCCGGTGGGATCCTCACGGCAACATGATTCGCTTTCTGTATCGAGTCAGCCCAACTCCTGGCGACCAAACGGTTGCCCCTGAGGCTGGTAGCCCTGAAGCTGAAACTGCTGAGCCTGAAATATCTGGCAATATTAGAGACAATATAAAAAACAGCAGTCAGGAGCCGTAATCGAGAGCACCAGATCAAAGCCGTAGCAGAAATCAGCAAACCCAAAATTCACTCGTTTACCTCCTGTGCCGTTTCAGGCGCGCCCTAACCGTTGGCTATTCCTATGCTAAAGACTCTCAATAAACTGCCCCGAATATTTACGCTGGGGTTAGTGTTTCCTGTTTTATTTTTGAATGCGTGGCTGCTGCTGCTGCTGGCTCAGTGGCTGCAACCGCTGGCGAGTACGCTAATTGCGGCCACCCTAATTTCATTTTTATTAGATTATCCGATTCGGTTTTTGCAGCAGCGAGGGGTGCAGCGCGGTATTGCCGTGGGGCTAGTGTTTCTGCTGTTTTTGGCGCTGTTGGGCGTTTTGGTTTTTTTCTTGGCTCCGCTAATTTTGCGGCAGGCCAATGAACTAATTGTCCGCTTGCCCGATTGGCTGAAGTCTGGACAGCAGCAGCTCAGGTCGTTTGAAGCTTGGGCAATCGATCAACAGCTACCGATTGATGTCAGCACTACCTTGAATCAGCAAATTGAGCGACTGACCAGCATTTTGCGATCGCTGACCAGTCAAATTATCAGCATTTTCTTTAGTGCGATCGGCAGTATCGTCAACGTGTTTTTGACCGCTGTGTTCACTATCTTTTTGGTACTGCGGGGTGAGGGGCTGTGGAGCGGCATTTTGGGCTGGTTGCCCGACCCGTGGGGCACGCGGGTTAAGCAATCTCTACCCGAGAATTTTGAGCGGTTTATTGTGGGTCAGGTGACCCTGGCGACCATTCTGGGCGTGGCTCAAACGGCGGCGCTGCTGGTGTTGCGAGTGCCGCTGGCCGAGCTGTTTGGCTTTGGGATTGGGGCAGCCAGTCTAATTCCTTTTGGCGGCACCACCACTCTGATTGTGGTCAGTTCGCTGCTGGCACTGCAAAACTTTTGGCTAGGCGTAAAGGTGCTGCTGGTGGCGATCGTGATTATCCAAATTTCTGAGAACCTGCTAGGGCCTCGGATTTTGGGTGAACTGACGGGGCTAAATCCAGTGTGGATGCTAGTTTCGCTGGACGTAGGTTTAAAGCTGGGTGGAGTGCTGGGGCTGCTGGTGGCCGTGCCCATTGCCAGCTTCATCAAAGCTACCTTTGATACAATTCGCACCTCAAGGTCAGGATTGTTGCGATCGCTCGTAACCACCAGCGTTATCTCTTCATCCCCTATCGCCGACCAAACCGCCGATCTGCCCAGTTAACTATAGTCAACGTTCAGTCCAGGCTCGCATCTTGCCAGGGTTGAGCAATCCATAAGGATCGACCTTTTCCTTAAAGGCCAGCTGCACCGGATCGATCGACTTTCTACCGCCATCTTCCAGAATGTAAGTATGCGGGTTGGCAATAAATGCCCCACTGTCTTCGTGCTCTTTGATAATGGCTTTCAGCCGTTCGGGCGTGCTGTAGCGCACCAGTTGCAGCGCCGCTGGCACAATGCAGCCATTGACCCGCAAAAACTCCAGGTGGAGCATCACCTCATTGCCATAGTGGTGATACATTTGCTCTAGCAGCTTCAGCTCTTTATCGTAGGGAAATAGGGTTTGCAGGTAGGTGAGGCTGGGGTCTACGTTGCGGGCATGCAGGGTGGTGTGGTTCCAGGTAAATTCCATCAGCATGGTGCCCTTGCTGGCTTCTTGAGCCGTTTTGCGGTAGCAAACAGAGCCTCCAAACTGCTGGATCAAGTCGCCAAACGGTTCTAGCGACGGCTCCGCCACCATGACAAAGGCACAATGTTTGCCGCTAGGAATGGTGTCGCGCAGGGCAACAAAGTAGCTGGGAATGGGATCGGCAAAAATAGTGACCAGTTTTTTGATGATGGCGTCAGAGTCGCCCAGCACTTGGCCAAACCGGGCTGCCGTCATGAAGTCGTCGAAGCTAATGATTAGCTCTGCCCACGGATAGGCTGGACCCAGCGGAATTTCTAGTTCGGTAATGATGCCGTTGGTGCCATAGGCGTGGTTCACCTGTTGCACCTCGTCGCCGCGCAGTTCAATGACCCGAGGTTCGTCTTCCATCGTCACCACCCGCACGGCATGCAGATTGCCGCGATCGCGCAATTGCCCATAGGTAACCGAGCCAATGCCACCGCTGCCGCCGCTAATGAAGCCGCCAATGGTGGCCGTCCGGTAGGTAGAGGGAGTCATGCGAATTTCCCAACCCGTTTCGCGGGTTTGTTTGTCGATCGCCAGCAGTTTTGCCCCCGGTTCAACGCAGACCAACCCAGGTTTAATCCACTTCACCGCCTGCATCTTAGTCAGGTCTAAAATCACGCCCCCCTCTAGCGGGATACACTGCCCGTAGTTGCCCGTGCCCGCCCCGCGCACCGTCAGCGGTATCTGCGCCTGCACACAGGCTTTGGCAACGGCCAGCACTTCCGCTTCATTGGCAGGCCGCACGACCAAGTCGCCGACCTTATCCGCTAATAGGGGCACCAAAATTGGGCTATAGGTGTAATAGTCCTTTGAGAGCTTCGCGACTTGAGCGGCATCGCGGATCACCTCAATGCCGTCGAGAGCCGCTACAAAAGCATCCCAGTTAATTGATTTTGTCGTTGCTAGCGTCAATTGAGTCAACCTCCCTCTATCTGGTTCAACGTGCAGTTCCCGGATCAGGCGTGCCTTGACCCGATTGATTCACCTTAATTGACTTTAGACTATTGCCCTCAGGCAGCGGTTACAACGCTTACTGAATCGGGTTCTAGCATGATTATCTTAAGTAAAAGCATTAATAGCGTTGCAGTGACTTCCCCTATCACGGACTAAGCGCGCTCTACCATACCCCATTGATCCATCAAAAAGGCATACTCAAACGCGATCTCTTTTAGCCGCTCATAGCGCCCCGATGCGCCGCTGTGTCCGGCTCCCAGGTTGGTTTTGAGCAGCAGAATATGGGAATCGGTTTTGAGTTCTCGCAGTTTGGCTGTCCACTTAGCGGGTTCCCAGTAAGAAACGCGGGGATCGTTTAAGCCAGCGGTAACCAGCAGGGCTGGATAATCCTTCGCGTCTACGTTGTCGTAGGGCGAGTAGGACTTCATATAGTCGTAGTAGGCTTTGTCGTTGGGGTTGCCCCACTCTTCCCACTCCATGGCCGATAGGGGCAATGACGTATCGAGAATGGTGGTGACGACATCGACAAAGGGCACTTGGGCAATCACAGCTTTGAACAAGTCAGGCCGCAGATTGACCACGGCTCCCATCAGCAGCCCGCCCGCGCTGCCGCCTTCGATCGCCAACTGCTGAGGGGATGTCCATCCCTGTTTAATCAAACACTCAGCGCAGGCAATAAAGTCGGTAAACGTATTCTTTTTTTGTAGAAACTTACCGTCTTCGTACCACTTGCGCCCCATCTCTGAGCCGCCCCGGATGTGGGCGATCGCCATCACTACCCCGCGATCCAGCAACGCCAGTCGATTCGACGAAAAATAGTCAGGATAGCTGGCTCCATAGGAACCATAGCCCGTCATCAGCAGCGGATTATGACCCGTTTTTTCGACCCCTTTTTTGTAGACCAGTGACAGCGGTACCGCTGTACCGTCGGGGGCGATCGCCTCCAGCCGTTCAATCCCATATCGGGTGCGATCGTAGCCGCCCAGCACCGGCGTTTCTTTCTTCAGCTCCCGTTCCTGCGTGTCTAAGTTGTAGTCAAACACCGAATTCGGCGTCACCAGCGAGGTGTAGTTGAACCGCAAAATGGGGGTATAAAAATCGGGATTGCCGCCTTCACTCACTTCATAGGTGGGTTCTGGAAACGTAATGTAATGTTCTTCGCCCGTCGAAAGCTTGAGAACGCGCACTGTTTCCAAGCCCTTGTAGCGTTCATACACCACCAAATGATCCACAAACGGGCTAACGCCACCCGTAATAAACACCGCATCTCGGTGGGGAATCACAATTTCCCAGTTTTCCCGACTCGCAGCCGTGACGGGCGCTTTCATCAGCTTAAAGTTGATGGCGTTTTCGTTGGTGGTGATATAAAAACTATCGCTGTGGTGCTCCACGTCATACTCAATCCCAGGCGATCGCGGCTGAATCACCCGAAACGCTCCGGTTGGATGATTGGCATCTAGATAATGCACCTCAGAGGTCACCTTACTATTGAGACTGAGTAAGATATACGCCTCGCTGCGAGTAGTCCCCACGCTCAAAAAATAGGCATCATCCGCTTCGTGATAAATCAGCACATCGTCAGTCGCGGGCGTTCCCAGTCGATGGCGGAATAACTTATAAGGCCGATGCGCGGCATCTACTTGCGTATAAAAAACAGTTTGGCTATCGTTGCCCCAGGCAAAGGAGTAATACGTATCGGGGATAGTTTCAAGATAGTGTTGCTGGGTGGTCAGATCCAAAAAACACAGCGTATAGAGTTCTGCCCCGTTCGTGTCTACTGAATAGGCCAATAGCTGATGATTTGGGCTGATCGCAAACACCCCAACTTCGCAATAATCGTGGCCGTCCGCTAGCTGATTTTCATCTAACAGAATTGCTTCAGCCGCCTCCAGACTGCCCTGTTTGCGGCAGTGGATCGGATATGCCTTTCCTGCCTCCGTCCGGCTGTAGTAATAGTATTCATCTTTGCGGTAAGGCACCGACAAATCTGTTTCCTGAATCCGCGCCAGCATTTCCTGATAAAGCTCGGCTTGCAGCGCTTCAGTATGCCGCATCATCGCCTGAGTGTAGGCGTTCTCCGCGTCCAAATACGCCATTACGGCAGGGTCGTCGCGATCGCGCATCCAAAAATAGTCATCTACTCGCTTGTCCCCGTGCAGGGTATGACTATAAAACCGTTTCTCTGCTACAGGTGGTAACACTACCGCAGGTGCCTCAGAACTGCTTATTCGATCCATACCGCTCGTTCAAACCCCAATTCAAGGTTGCGAATGTGCCGAAAATGGCTCATCCTTTGCACAGTGTAGATCTTTACCCGGTGTTAATGAAGCTGATCATGATTGTTCTCGCTGAAACTGCTGATAATGTGGCTCCTGCTACCAGTCGTCAGGCGTTGGCAGCGTCGGCGGCGATCGCCCAACTTTTGGGCTTTACTGTGTATCCGATTGTTGTTGCGGCTGGCTGTACGGACACTGCCCTCAGCCACATTCCACCGCAGCCACCCGATACCCCCGGCATTTGGTTGGGCTATCCGCCGCCGCGCGATCGCTATGACGCGATTTACACCGAAGCCCTTACTAAAGGCATCCGTCTACTCAACACACCCGCAGAACACCAGCGCGCCCAAGACTTTGACCAAGCCTACCCGCAGCTGGTAGGACTCACGCCCGAGAGCATCGTGATTAGCCGTTTGGCAGATTGTGAGGCAGCGATCGCCCATCTTGGGCTACCGCTGTTTGTCCGAGGAGCCGTTGAGTCGGGGAAACCCAACGGGTGGAATGCCTGTGTGGCCACCACTGCTGAACAGGTGCAGCAGCTAGTGGCACCATTACTGACCCGTGCAGAATCTGGGCTGCCAGGTAGAGTTTTACTACGGCAGCTGGTAAAACTGCGCCATAGTCGAGTTGCCGCCAACGGGTTTCCGCTCGGGCGCGAGTTTCGCGTATTTATTTACCGCCAGCGCATCCTCAGCTACGGCTACTACTGGCACGGCGATGATCCGGGCAAATTTCTGTCTGTGCCCGAAGAAGAGGCCATGTCAGCAATAGCATTAGAGGCGGCATGGCGCATCCAGGTGCCCTATGTGGCGGTTGATGTAGGCCAATTAATAGACGGCTCTTGGACTGTGATTGAAACAGGTGACCCGCAATTTTCCAGCGTTACCCAGGTGCCGTTAATTCATTTTTGGCACGAGCTAGGAGAACAGCTGCGATCGCGTGCGATTACGCAGTCGAGCTAAGCAATCGGGCTAAGCAATAGAACGCAACACCCGGCATGGATTGCCTACCGCCACCACATCGGCTGGAATATCGCGGGTGACAACGCTGCCTGCCCCAATCACACTTCTCGCCCCCACAGTGACCCCTGGGCAGAGAATGGAACCACCGCCAATCCAGACATCGGAACCAACCTCAATTTCCTTGGCTAATTCCAGCCCAGCGTTGCGTTCTCGGTAGTCAATGGGATGGGTGGCGGTGTAAAGCTGCACGTTGGGAGCAAACATAACATTGTCGCCAATAGTGACCCGCGCCGGATCTAAAATGACGCAGTTGAAATTAATAAAAACGTTATCTCCCAACCTAATATTGGAGCCATAATCACAGAAAAAAGGCGGTTCAATGTACGCATTTGCTCCCACAGTTCCCAATAGTTGAGTCAGGATTATCTGGCGGGTTTCAGTGTCTTCAGCGCAGGTATGGTTGAAGGCGGCGATCGCATTTCTGGCCTGTTGCCTCGCCAAAACAAGATCGGGGTCAGTTGGGTCATACAATTCACCCAAAAGCATCTTTTCTAACTCTGTTTTTAACTGCAACTGAGTAGCCCTCTCATCAGCATATAGACCCTTCCTTTCGTGTCGCTTTCAGGTTCAATGTAGACGATGTTCAAGACATCCCAACGTCTAAGCGATCGCTGGTCGAATTGTCGCCCAAAGCGTTTTCAGCATAGCCATCTTCATGAATGGTGATGTTTTGATTTTATGCTTCAATTACCGTTCCTGCGTTTAACCAATGAAGGCGATCGCCTTTCCGTCTCGTAGAAAATCGCCCATCGACTAACCGCTGAGCAGTTTCCAGAGCGGTAGTCTAGAGCGAAGTTTATGACTGAGAGACTTCAGCAAGTGCCTCTTGGATGAGTTCCTCACTCACCCCATGACGTTTCAAGCTGGCAATTAATGCAGAAACGGTATCCCCGTCTAAACGCTCAAGATCGGCACGCAGTCCTTGGCCAATATAGGTACGTACCAAGGGCTGATAGCCAGAAAAACCAAGCAGCGGGGCAATTCGCTTCAAATCTTCAATCACATCTTCGGGCATCCGAATTGTGATCGCTGTCATTGAACGATTTCTATCCAATCGCTTTTTCAATGCCTCAATTTTCATAATATTCACGTTCCTTTCGCGTCGCTTTACGAGCTGAGAGTAAAGTCACAGAATAAAGTCACAAATGGACAAGTTGCGATCGCCCCTCCATCACCTTCCCAGAACTCTCGTTGGATGCGATCGCCCTTCCAATTGAGATGGGTTGCAAAAGAAGAGGCGATCGCTCTTCTGTTTCAGTCATTCAGCTTCTGGATAGTGCGGGATGATGTTGTGAGGTTGGCGATCGCGCTAGGGATTAAAGGAGTCTAACGGTTCGCTTCACCCGCCGCTAGCAATCTCTCGGACTCGACCAACAGCCTTGATGCGGTTGGGTGCAAGCGGGTTGTTATACGGTGATTTCGCACTATGCCAATACTAAGATACTTTCTGATTTTCTATCTCCAAACTGAATGAGTATGTCAAAACTGCCCCTCAAAATCTGAACAATCTTTGACGTTGGGCTGTTGCCAATCCGAAGATAAATGAACTTGGGTGGATGACCATAAAGGAAACTGCGTTGATGGAAATCAGAATCTTTGGAAACAATTACAAAATCATTCGCCTTTGCGTGTTCCCAAATAATGGCATCATCAGTATTTGTAAGCGCTAAGGTTTTGACGTGCTCAGAATCAGGATACAAATCGATAATCCTGTAAATAATCCGGCTTGAGAGATTTTCATCCAAAAGCAATTTCACAGCGATGCCACAAATAACTTTTTCTCACGATCTGCTGCAAAAGCGAGACAAGCTTTGATGTCTTCTGAGGTGAGTTCAGAAAAATCTTCCAAAATTTCCGTCTCTGTCATGCCGCCTGCCAAATATTCTAAGATGTCATACACTGTAATTCGCATTCCTCGAATACAGGGCTTGCCGCTGCGTTTCCCAGGCTCAATTGTAATGATGTTGTGGTAATCCATAAGGCATTATTTGATAAAGTGATAAAGAGATTTATTTTGAGTTTTGTCACTCACCATTCTTGATTGGCTCTGCGTAAACAATCACTGCTGCTTTATTGGCTAGAGCATGGTTAAGAGCTTGTATAAATATTTCGTCTTAGACGAGGTTCATTTTTCCGGGAGCAATCGCTAAGGTTCTCGTAGTATCAAATTCAAAATCATCCCACCCTGATGAAAATGTTCTCTCAGCAGCTAGTTGATAATCAGGCTCTTCTACTTCAGGTTGCCGACTGAAAATCGTTATTGCATGACGTTCACCCAAAGGATACCTTTCATGACTTTCAAGTGCTTCAGCCGTAGCCCGTAAAACGTGGACTTCGTACATAAACCAAATATAGCACTCAGTTTTCTCTCACCTAACTCAGAGATATCTTAATGAGATTGGGATTCTGGCGATCGCCCCTCATCCCCACAAGTGTTAGTGCGATCGCGCTAGGGATTGAAGTGGGCTAACGATTGAGATAAGCCGCCGCAGATAACTTCTGATGCCCACAGATGCCTCTCGGCGGTCGGCTCCAAACTCCTTCGGAGAGGCTACGCCAACGATTTGTTATGCAGCCGCGTTCGGTTTTGCCGTCTCGCAGAGAATCGCCGTCACTGTTTTATCCTGCATCAATGTCAATATTTTCATAGAGAGTGACGATTTCGATTTGAGCTTCAAACGCATTCAAGGATACTGTGATATTGGGATCATCATATTCTGATAACAGCCATTGATTAGCAGCCGTTTTGACATAGTGTTCTATGTGGATGCTGTACTGATCGATGAGGAGATATTCGCGGAAGCTGTCAATAGTACGATAAGCAGAGAATTTTTCGCCGTGGTCATAATCTTGGGTTGATTTGGATAGCACTTCAGCAATAAAGCAGGGGTTGATTACAGTATCGGTGCGCCCTGTTTGAAGCTGTAAGGGTTTTTCGACAACCATCACATCGGGATAGGTATGAAGGTTACGATTGGGAACCCAAAGCCGTTGGTCGGTCACGAATATTCGGTAGGGCTTTCCTTTTAGTTGTAGCTTGAGGGCAACCAAAAGGTTACTGGTAATCTCGTTATGGTTTGGTGTTCCCCCGGTCATCAGCCTAATTTCTCCATTCACATATTCATGGCGTTCCTCTGAAGTCACTTCAAAGTCTAGATATTCTTCGCGGGTATAGGTGCGTTGTTCGAGTGTTTGTGTCATGGCGCGTTATCTCCCTTGTGCTCGACGGTATCATGCACTTGCTGAACGATTTCTATAGTTTTAACACTGACGATGCAAACCCGATCGAGCAAGTCAACCATCTGTTCTTTATAGTCGGCAAACTTATAGGTGTTGAAGAGTTTGGCGATCGCTAGGTCTTTGGGCTGCTTCTCTTTAGATTGGTCGAGTATCCACGTAAAGGAGAAAATTTTTGCTGTCATCTTCAAGAAGCCTTCGATTCGGGTTGATAGGCAAACACATCGACAGAAATAGATTTAATCGGTTTTGCATCGCCATGAAGCATGACTCGAATTTGCTCAGTGGTTTCTCGACTGAAGCTCTCTTCACCACAGCGAGAGCAGACGATCGCTGGAATTTTTTCTACTAGATGGAATTTTCCATTAATTTGAAAGATCTCATTCACAAACTCTGTATGAGATTCCTCTGATGCACAAACATGACACTTAAACATTATTTCCTCCTGCTTCTGCAATCAATCCATTCACGGTTATCTGGCTCATAAAGGGTAATAATTTTTATGGTGTCTGACTCCATCCTTGAAGTCTGCATGTGTAATGCGCGATCGCCTTGTGTAAAACCTAGCAAAAGGGAACTAGGAGAGTATTTATCATCTGGATAATCTTCAATTATTTCTACGTTTTCACCAATTTCTCGAATTTCTTTTTCACTAATATTTCGTTCGATCGCTCTTTTAAAAGCATGGCGTGTAAATTCAAAACTCCCCGATTGCAACTGCTATTGAATTTCGAGAAGCGATTTCATGCTATCTCTCATGCTCAACTGTATCGGGCATTTGTTGAATGATCTCCATTGTTTTAACGCTGACGGTGCAGACTCGCTGCAATAGGTCGATGACGTGTTCTTTGTAGTCGGCAAATTTGTAGGTGTTGAAGAGTTTGGCGATCGTCGGATCTTTGGGCTTCTTTTCTTTGTATTGGTCGAGTATCCATTCCAGGGCGGAGCGGTTGCCGAGTTTGTAGTCCCAGGCGATCGCGGGCACGCCCGTGAGTTGGGTGTTTTCATCCAGGGTGATGATGCCTTGGGTTTTGTCTGCCTTGAGTTTGGCTTTGGGTTTGTCTTTGCTGGCGATGTCTTGACGGGTGAGTCCGTAGGGTTCGATCGCCTCATAGTTCAGGTGCAGTTCCATTAAGGCTTTGCCCCAGGTTGCCCATTGGTGGAAGTCGGCGTAGAAGGGCAGGCGCGGAAATTCGCGTTTGAGGTTGAGTTCGTATTTGGTGCGGTAGGCGGGATGGTGGAGAACGGCGTAGGTGTAGTGGAAGATATTTTCTTTGGTGATGGTGCGATCGCTGTAGTGGGTTTGGAATTGAGTTAAGCCCCAATCAGTAATGTTGTCGATGCGATCGCCGTTTTCATCGTAGCGATAAAGAGCAAGACATTGAGCAGCATTAGGAAGGTAAATATCTAGACTAGGAACGTGGTTTGTTACCAAAACAGCAAAATCACTTCTTTGTCCTGAAGAGTATGTGATGACGTAGTTAGAAGAATTATTGCTAGGGAAAAGATTTGGAATTTGATATCTCATCTCATTGAGATAAGCATCATAATATAAAAACTTTTTAACAAAAGGTCTATACAAACACTCAAAAACATGACTTTCATCAAAAGATAATTTAGTCCGTCTCCGAAAATGTTTTTTAAGATCTCTTGTCCATTTAATAGATTGTCCCAGTTCTTCATCTTTTACGTCCTTACCTCTTGAAGCTAGTCTTACTATCTCATTTGTGTATTCCGCAATGAATGAAGTGATTTTTAAAATTAATTCCTGTACAGAAAAATCAAAAACCCATTCATCTCTATTTGTTACGACTCCTAACGAATAAAGTTTAAAAATTGCATTTTCTTTTATCGATGATTTAGATAATTTCGTTTCTTTATTTATTAAAGAAATATGTTTCTCAAAATCTGTGTCAGCTATATTTATCCAATTCCCATTTTCATCAGGAATAATATGAACAAAAGGTAATTCATCAAAATCAACATCTTTTAATAGTTGCAATTTCTCAAGTCCAATACAATCTTTGGATATTGAGTAATAAAAGATTTTACATTTATCATCACCATCATTTTTTTTCTTAATAAGAAAGCTAATAGCAACGCCAACCTTTATATTAAATACGCTTCCTGTTATATCTCCAGATCGTGAATCTCCGCCCAAATCAACAATATAAATATGACTAAATTCTTTAGAAATAACTTTTCTAAAACCATCAGCTTCTTTAGAGTTTATAAAATTTGAATTTGTGATAAATCCCAGCAAGCCATTCTTCCCAAGCCTATCTGTTCCCCATCGAAAAAAGCGCGAATACATATCGTACCGCTTTGTTTTCTGAGATTCACTAAACTTGACATAAGAGGCTTTAATTAATTTGTCAATTTCAGGATACTGACGACTTTTATTGTTCTCATTTTCATTTGATTGATTTGCAAAATACGGCGGATTGCCAATAATTACCGAAATCTTGCGATCGTTTTGCTGCTGAATTCGTGCTGTATTCTGCAAACTCATTGCAAACAGATCAAACTGCTTGCCTTCAAACCCACAGTGATCCAACGTATCTACCAAACAAATATTCTTAAATTCCTCATATTCGCCCATCTTTTGCTGATAGGTAAATTCAATATTTAAGTTAGCAATGTAATAGGGCAAAATTGCCACTTCATTGCAGTGAATCTCGTTTTTATATTTATGCTCCAGTTTATCCGCAGGCAAATATTCAATCAGTTCCGTTACATAGGTGCCCGTCCCCGTGCAGGGGTCTAAAATCTCCACCCCCGGATCGCTCAACAGTTTGCCAAAGTGTTTATGCACCAGATAATCGGCGCTTTCAATCATGAAGCGGACAATTTCATTGGGCGTGTAAACAATGCCCAACCGATCCGCCGCTTTGGGGTTGTATGCTTTGTAAAAATTCTCGTAAATTGCCTTGAGAAACTTTTGCTTTTCGTGGTGGTTGGCAATATTCTCAGACTTGCGACGAATCACCGCATAGTAGTGTTCGATGCTCTTGAGCGTATTGCGGCGCGTGGTTCCCGTAAAAAAGGTGTTGATGATTTCCGACAGTTCTCGCGCAATATTGTTTTCGCGGTGAAACTGCGACTCATGGAAAATGTTGGTGAAAATATCCTCCGTAAGAATGTGCTGAATCAACATCTCATGGATATCGAAAATCTCAATTTCTGGGTTAATCGACTGGCGACAGACCTCTAAAAACGTATTGCGGCGATCGCGGAATTGGGTATTACTCGCTTCCTGCTGAGCAATAATCGCCCTTAGTGCTTCAAGAATATGGGGAATGTCTGCTTTGAATTTAACGATCGCCGATCGAAAGTCGCGCACCTCAGCGCGTTCATATTCAACAAAAACGTTCAGCAGCCGATCAAGCGCCTCGGCATCTTTCATTGAGACACGGGCAACCTCCTGGCTATGCTGAATCAGAACAGCCGTCTGGGAGTCTTCAAACAGAATATTTTCGTCGGGGTAGCCCTTCGCAAACTTCTTTTCAATTTCGTCGTCGAGGCGATCGTACTGGTCTTTGCTCTCCCACCAGCCATGCTCTAGCCGAATGGCATCCTTCACCGTGCCATCAGGGAAAACCGTTGTATTGAACTTGGTCTTATAGTCTAGTTCTGGGATTAATAGGTAGTTACGGGGCTTGCAGTAATCGTTCAGCAGTCGCTCAAACGCATTGCGAATGCTGGTTTCCTTTTTGGAACCGCCATAGCGAATGATTTTTTCGACCTCCGCCTGGTACTGCGTCACCAGCAATCTAGACATAGAGTAACTCCCGGAACCATGAAGCCTGGTTCAATTGAGGGCTAAGGCTCAGTATTCCCACCTATCTTGATTCTGACTCATAGGCTGGGTTCCGGATCATCAAACTTGGAAAGCTGGATTGACAAGCATCTGAATTGAGGTGGGCGATACCTGCTACGCACAGGCTACGCCAACGAATCTCACCAATTACCTCTCGGGTCACGCCCCCACCGAGGACTTGCGGCATAACAACTTATTAGGCAGAAACTTTCTGATCACATCCCCAAATTGGGTGGATCTGAAGAAAGTTTCTCCAGCTCTACCCAACTTAGATAGCTACCGTGTACACACAAGTCTTCTGATCTAGCCTCAACTGGGTTTGATTCCCCCCAACCCCCCTTAAAAAAGGGGGAGCCGGATTCAAAGTCCCCCTTTTTTAAGGGGGATTTAGGGGGATCTCGCAGTATGTTGATACCTTGTCCGAGATGTGTGTACACGGTAGCCTTAGATAGAGATAAGGAAAGTTTCTATAAATCATCCTCGAATGGAGTGGATCGGCAGAAAGTTTCTGCCATGCTAGGCGCTTTTCGATGGGTGTGGAAGACTTTGTCGTATTTCTTGATCTGTAGTCTGCATTCCCCAACGCTGATCATGAGAACCTAGCCTGGATCGTCTAAATGCTTGGTCAGCGATCGCCCCCCACAATCCGACAATTCAGGCATTGACAAGGACACGAGTATGCGCGTATTCTTTCAAATTAAGGTTGTCAAACGACTCCGCAGTCGAGCAACCCGTTTCGCTCCAAAAAACTAGCACCGCCCAATGCTGTTAGACCCAACATTGAGCGGCTAACCCCCAACTGTTATGGCAGTTTGGCGGCTAATTGGGAATGATAGCATTCTCTAGCCACCCTACTTTCCAATGGAAACGGGGTGGCTAGGTTTTTGGGGTTTACTCTTACCCAATGCAGGAGAATCCCCAATGATTGAGATGTTTGACGCGCCCATTGCCCGCAGCTTTTTGACAGATGGCGAGAATGAGGATGAGGATGAAATTCGCCCTTTGCCGCTAATTTTGCCGCTCTACTTCAATCCTTTGTCACCCGGCCAAGAGCAGATGCGGATCTTGCTAATTAGCAGCCCCACTTGGGTACGCGAAACCATCCACGATCTGCATAGCCGGGGTTTTGCCAATGCCAACGATTGGAGCAGTTTGCTGCCTGCTGCCAATCCCAGTGAAGTCGTCAGCATTCTCACCCGACGGCGGCGACGTCAGTAGGGGTATAGGGCATAGCATTTGGCCAGCAATACTTGGATATTTCTACAATATATTGCCCAAATGCTATGCCTGCTGATGGCGTGGCGGCGATCGCTACAGCGCCATGATTGCTACAGCGCCATGATTGCTACAGCTCCATGATTGCTACAGCTCCACAATCAGCTTCCCGATCGCCCCGCCGCTTTCCATCTGTTCGTGGGCGATCGCCGCCTTGGCTCCCGCCCTTGCAGCGGCGGGAGCCGTTGCTTTCCCAATTCCAGAAGAGGCTCCCGTCACGATTGCTACTTTGCCTGTCAATCGTTCGGTCATAGTGTCCGGTTAAACATCAAACTCTTGCCTAGATCCCAGCCTGGACACCAGAGGAGCAGTTTGGGGCACCGAGCATTCAAAGTCCCCAAACGTTGAGGATCGATCCCATTTTGCTCCCAGCCATCGAACGGTTCAAACACCCTCAGGATATTTGAACCGTCAAGGCGTGTTTTATCCTCAATCTTAATTTATCCACACTGAGAGGGGAGCGATCGCCTACCATCAGAAAGGGACGTTTGCGGATTGGGTCATGCAGTTTATCGACCAGGCGGAAGTTGAAGTATTGGCAGGCAATGGGGGCGATGGCAAAGTAGCCTTCCGCCGCGAGAAATATGTGCCTGCTGGAGGGCCGTCTGGCGGCAATGGTGGGCGCGGTGGCTCTATTCTACTGGTGGCTGATGAGAACTTGCAAACCCTGCTGGACTTCAGGTATTCCCGCATTTTTAAGGCAGAATCTGGGGAGCGCGGTGGTACCAAAAACATGACCGGAGCGTCTGGCGAAGACCGGATCATTCAGATTCCCTGCGGCACGACGATTTATGATGCCGAAACGGATGAACTGTTGGGAGACCTGATTGAGCCGGGTCAAACCCTGCTGATTGCTAAAGGTGGCAAAGGCGGACTGGGCAATGCCTGTTTTCTCAGCAATCACAACCGTGCTCCTGAAAACGCTTTCCCTGGTTCACTTGGCGAACAGCGTAAGATTCGGCTAGAGCTAAAGCTGCTGGCCGAGGTTGGCATTATTGGCCTACCCAATGCGGGTAAGTCTACCTTGATTTCCTCTTTGTCTTCCGCCCGTCCTAAGGTAGCTGATTATCCGTTTACGACGCTGGTGCCAAACCTGGGCGTGGTGCGCAAGCCGTCGGGAGATGGCACTGTGTTTGCCGATATCCCTGGACTAATTGAGGGGGCGCACATGGGCATTGGCCTGGGGCACGACTTTTTGCGCCACATTGAACGCACCCGTGTGCTGCTGCATTTGATTGACGCCACCCAGGAAGACCCGATCGCCACCTACCACACCATTCAAGCTGAGCTAGATGCCTATGGTCGCGGATTGCCCAGCCGCCCCCAGGTGATTGCGCTCAATAAGGTGGATGCACTGGCCGGCGACATGGACATGGTGGAGGCGATCGCCACCCAACTGCGTGAGTTGAGTCCTGCCCCGGTGTTCGTCATTTCTGCGGTGGCGCGGATTGGCCTAGAGCCGATGCTGCAAGAAATCTGGCATCAGCTAGACCAAATTGCGCCAGAATCGGTGACTCTTCCGGACGGTGAGCTAAAAAGTGGAGTGGAGGCGATCGCCCTAGAGCCGTTAGCCGCCGTAGGGCGATCGCCGATTCTGTAGGTGTTGCTCATACATTGTAGAGACGCGATTAATCGCGTCTCTACAATGTGTCTGCGATTAATTGAAGACGCGATTAATCGCGTCTCTACCGTGTGTCTGCGATTAATCGCGTCTTTCTTAAAGCCCTACCAATTTGGCGCTGGTGTCCCACATCCGCTGTGCTTTTTCATCATCGCGGGCTTGGGGGGATACCGTTTGCACAAACGACTTGCCGTCTTTCTTCTGGCGGTTGCCCCAGCTCCAGTACGCGCCCGATTGCTTATAGTCTGGGTCGGCCACCACTATGGCGACCCGTTCGCCCGAAAGCTCCTGAGACACGTAGCCCCCCGTGATGTTCTTTTGGAACCAGGGGAAGATTTTTTGGAACAGCGGATAGTGGTTGCGGAACAGCGGCGTGTCGGCCACGCAGCCCGGGTAGAGTGAGCTAAATGTGATCCCGGTGGCGTCGTGATAGCGCCGATGCAGCTCGCGCATGGTCAGCACATTGCACACCTTGCTGTCTTTGTAGGCTTTGACGGGTTCAAACGCCTTGCCGTTAATCATGGTGATCGGTGCCTTGAAGCCCGCTTCAAACCCTTCAAAGTTGCCTAGGTCGGGGCGCGGCGGAATTTTGCCACCTAGTTCATCGGGGTTGTGGGTAACGGTGCCCAAAATCACCAGTCGGGGATCGCCCGATCCCGAGTGCTTCAAATCATCCATCATTAAATTGCACAACAGGAAATGGCCGAGGTGGTTGGTGGCAACGCTCAGCTCATACCCATCGGGGCTGTAGAGCGGGGCTTTGAGCAATGGCATGTAGATAGCGGCATTGCACACGAGGGCATCTAGCGATTTTCCACTATCGCGAAATGTGGTGACGAATTGGCGGACGCTGCTTAAATCACCCAGATCAAGGTGCATCACGGTGTAGCTGCCGGGTGCCATGCCAACTTCTTGGGCAACCCGTTCCGCTTTGGGCAAATCTCGACAGGCCATCACCACATGCCATCCTCGCTTGGCCAGGGCTTTGGCTGCATATAATCCAACTCCGGATGAGGCACCTGTAATTACGACCGTTGACGGTTGATGTTGTTCCATTTTGCGCAAACTCTTGCTAAAACTCTATTGATTGGATTGATTGCCTTGGATTGATTGCCTTGGATAGTTGCAATAAATTGCAGTTATCTGAAGGCGCACACCAATTACTTTCTAATATTTTTTTATAAAAATGCAGTTTTGCCGCACTTTTACAAAGAAAGTTAAAATTTGACCATCAGATAATTTTGTCAACACCGCTTGCTCAACCCACAAGCAATAACTTTAGACCATTAATCCCCATATTTTTGGCTCGATTGAGACTAGAAGTCTTTGATCTTATAGTACAAAAGCTTTGCTCAGAGCTTGGTAGGATTGAAGCAGTCTGCTCAAAGATTGAGCCGTTGACCTTGGATTCTCTGTGACCTACGAACCGCTTCATCATAAATATCGGCCTCAAACATTTGCTGAACTGGTGGGGCAAGAGGCGATCGCCACCACCCTCACCAATGCGCTGCGGCAGCAACGGATTGCGCCTGCCTACCTATTTACGGGGGCACGGGGCACGGGCAAAACCTCTAGCGCCCGCATTTTTGCCAAGTCGCTCAACTGTCTCACTAGTGAAGTGCCAACCGAAAAACCCTGTGGCAAGTGCGATGCCTGCCGCATGATTGCGCTGGGCAATGCGCTGGATGTGATCGAAATTGACGCGGCTAGCAATACGGGTGTAGACAATATCCGCGAGCTGATTGAGCGCGCCCAGTTTGCCCCGGTGCAGTGCCGCTACAAAGTTTACGTAATTGACGAATGCCACATGCTCAGCTCGGCGGCTTTCAATGCCTTGCTGAAGACGTTAGAGGAGCCGCCGCTGCATGTGGTGTTTGTGCTGGCGACGACCGATCCCCAGCGGGTGCTGCCGACGATTATTTCGCGCTGCCAGCGGTTTGATTTTCGCCGAATTCCGCTAGATGCGATCGCCCAGCACTTAGATAGCATTGCCCAGAAAGAAGCGATTAGCATTGCTACCGACGCGCTCCAGCTGATTGCTCAGATTTCCCAGGGCGGGCTGCGCGATGCCGAAAGTTTGTTAGACCAACTGAGCCTGCTTGAGGGCGAAATTTCGACCGAGAAGGTTTGGGATTTGGTGGGGGCGGTGCCCGAGCGCGATTTGCTAGAGCTAGTGAAGGCGATCGCCAGTGATGACCCTGCTGCCGTGCTGGATCGCACCCGCCACCTGATGGATCGAGGCCGAGAGCCGCTGGTTGTATTGCAAAATCTGACCAGTTTTTATCGCGATTTGCTCATTGCCAAAACTGCCCCGGCTCGCGGGGATCTGGCCGCCGTTACACCGCTTACTTGGGCAGAAATGTGTCAGTTTGCCGCAACGCTGGCCATTAGCGTGATTCAGCAGGGGCAAAAGTGTTTGCAAGAAAACGAGGTGCGGGTGCGCAATACGACGCAGCCTCGGCTCTGGCTAGAGGTGACCCTGATGGGCTTGCTGCCCTCGGCCATTAGTTCACAGGCGATCGCGGCTGGAGTTGCGGCACCGCCCATCCCGACGGTGGCTCGAACTGCCCCTCATCCGGCGGGGTATCAAACCGCCGCAGTCGCT
>CASBQX010000046.1 GCA_949127925.1 Synechococcales cyanobacterium PMM_0002 | reverse complement strand
GAGTTTAACCGCAGTTCAAATTACTGCGCCGCTAGGTTGTTAATTGCGATCGCCGATTGCGATCGCCGATTGCGATTGCCTGTTGGCTATTGACCGTACCAGTCTTTTTTCCACTGGGTCATCTGGTCGATTTCGGCCTGCTGAGAACTCAAAATGGCAGTCGATAGCTGCTGAATTTCGGGGCGATCGCAATTAACACCCTAGCGGCGCAGTAATTTGAACTGCGGTTAAACTCCATGACACTACAGCTTACAGTTTCCAACATGGCCTGCTCTGCCTGTGCAGACACCATTACCAAGGCCGTGCAGGCCATTGACCCAACCGCTGAAGTAACGGCTGACCCCAAAACAAAACAGGTCAACATTGACACTCAAGCGCCTGAAATGACCGTGCGCGAAGCGATCGCCACCGCTGGCTATACCGCGACCTAACCGTCCGTAGACCGATTCTAGAAGCGCGTGAAACAGGGATGGTTTGAGCCAGATGCGCCCGAACCATCTACCTTATGGAGTGTTAGCGATGGTGCAGGCCACATTGAAGTTACAGGGCATGAGCTGTGCCGCTTGTGCCCACAATATTGAAGCCGCGATGCAATTGGTGGCAGGGGTAAGCGAGGGCAGCGTCAACTACGGGGCAGAGCAAGCCTCTGTCACCTACGATCCTCGCAGCACAAGCCTGCCCCAGATTCAGGCGGCGATCGCCAATGCGGGATATGGAGCCTACCCGCTGCAAGACGCCAACCCACTGGTAGCAGACGACATCGAAATCACAACGCGGCGAGCCGAACAGCGGGTTTTGCAGCGTAAGGTTTGGGTGGGCGGCATCCTCAGCGGCATCTTGATGATCGGCGGACTACCCATGATGACGGGGCTAGATCTACCGCTGATCCCCGCCGAGTTACACCATCCCTGGGTGCAATTTGGGCTGACTACCCCGGTGCAGTTTTGGTGTGGCCGCTCTTTTTGTACCAACGCCTGGAAGGCATTTAAGCACCACAATGCCACCATGGATACGCTAGTGGCGATCGGCACCGGAGCGGCCTATTTCTATTCGGTTTTTGTCACGGTCAATCCAGGTTTTTTAACGGCTCAAGGATTGCCCGTTCATGTCTATTACGAATCGGCAGCGGTTATAATTACGCTGATTGTGCTGGGACGGCTGCTGGAAAACCAGGCGAAGGGGCAGACGTCGGACTCAATTTGGCTGTTGATGGGACTACAGCCTCAAACGGCGCGAGTCCTGCGGCACGGGCAAGAAGTGGAGGTGGCGATCGCCGCTGTGCAGCTCGGGGATGTGCTGGTGGTGCGCCCCGGCGAAAAGATTCCGGTAGATGGCGAGGTCACGCAGGGGGCTTCGACCGTGGATGAGTCGATGGTGACGGGCGAAAGTGTCGCGGTCAAAAAGCAGGTAGGCGATGCCGTAGTGGGAGCCACGATTAATCAAATGGGAAGCTTTCAATTTTGCGCCACCCGAGTTGGCAAAGATACGTTCCTGGCTCAAATCGTTGGCTTAGTGCAGCAGGCTCAGGGTTCTAAAGCGCCGATTCAGCGGTTGGCCGATCGGGTGACGGGCTGGTTTGTCCCGGTTGTGCTGGCGATCGCGATCGCCACCTTTGTGCTGTGGTATGTGCTGATGGGAAATATCACCCTGGCAGTGACGACCACCATGGGCGTTTTAATTATTGCCTGCCCCTGCGCCCTGGGCTTAGCCACGCCAACCTCGATCATGGTAGGCACAGGCAAAGGTGCAGAAAACGGCATTTTGATCAAAGGGGCAGATAGCCTAGAACTGGCGCACCAGCTAGACCTGATTGTGCTCGATAAAACCGGAACCTTGACCCAGGGCAAACCCACCGTCACCGATTTTGTCACTGTCGCAGGGACGGCGAATGGCAATGAGCAGCGATTGCTCCATCTGGTCGCCAGCATAGAACAGCTATCTGAGCATCCGTTAGCCGCAGCGGTTGTGCGCTATGCCCAGGCACAGAACGTGAGTGTAGGCATATCGGGCACGGGCGATCTAGAGCCAGCGGTGCAGGACTTTTTGGCGATCGCTGGCAGTGGCGTCCAGGGATCGGTGGCGGGGCGGATGGTACAAATTGGGACGCAGCGCTGGCTCACTGAGTTGGGGATAGAAACTCAGGCGCTGCAACCGCAGCGAGACAAGCTGGAGCCACTGGGTAAAACGGTAATTTGGATGGCGGTCGATGGCAGGCTGCACGCCATTATGGGCATTGCTGATGCCCTCAAACCCTCGTCTGCCCAAGTGGTTCGCACCCTGCAACGGATGGGCTTGGAGGTCGTCATGCTGACCGGGGACAACCGCCGCACCGCAGAGGCGATCGCCCACGAAGCTGGAATTAGCCGCGTTGTAGCAGAGGTGCGACCCGACCAAAAAGCCGAGCAGGTGCGGGCACTGCAAGCGGCTGGTCAGCGAGTCGCCATGGTAGGCGATGGCATTAACGATGCCCCAGCCCTGGCGCAGGCCGATGTGGGGATCGCCATCGGCACCGGAACCGATGTGGCGATCGCCGCCAGCGACATCACGCTAATTTCGGGCGATCTGCAAGGCATTGTCACCGCCATCCAGCTATCGCGTGCCACCATGCGCAACATTCGCCAAAATCTATTTTTTGCCTTTATCTACAACGTCGCAGGCATCCCCATTGCCGCAGGCGTTTTGTTCCCGCTGTTTGGCTGGCTGCTCAATCCCATGCTGGCCGGGGCGGCAATGTCGATTAGCTCCGTTTCAGTGGTGACCAATGCGTTGCGCCTACGCCACTTTCAACCGAAGTGATCGCTATCCAAATTATTCCCACATTGAGGGTTGGCATGAATATCTTATTTTTAAGAAAAATACTTCTCAAGCGGTCAGCCGTGTGGGGATCACTGCTGAGTCTGGGAGTGCTGCTCGGTGCTATGGCAGGGGCGACGCTCTTGAAGACAGAGGCGATCGCCACTCTCCCCCCTCCAGAACACTCAGCAACTCAGGCGCAACAGCCCACCGTCCACAGCTCCATGAACCATCGGCGCGAATACCGCCGGATTGACCAGCCGCTGAGCCACAACGTAATCGTCAGCGTCGGGGGGCTGGCGCTGATGCTGGCCGAACTCTGGTGGTTTTTGCTGAGCCAGCCCCAAGCGCGCCCTCTGGTCACGTCGGCTCCGCCCCCAGACAACGCGACAGCAGACGAAGATCATCCCTAACGCCTTTTAGCAAACAGCCCAAATAGCCCGCCGCTGGCTGGCCGCTGAGTTTTCTTGGCAGCACTAGACGCACTAGGTGGAGTCGGCGCAGTCGGAACAAGATTAAACTTCTTGGCATACATCAGCGCCAGCGGATCTTCAGCATTGAGCTTGAGCGCTTGGCGGAAGTGAACCTTAGCCATAATCGGCAGATCTTGCATTAAATATGCCTTGGCCAGCAGGGAGTGATACTCAGCTTTGTGGGAATCGATCTTCATCGCATCCTGTAGCTCTCGCACGGCCATCGCCCAATTTGCCTTGACGGCGTACTCCTGTGCTCGATGATAATGGCGCTGCGCGTAATCTACAGTGGACTTGTCAGAATCCGAAAAAGTGGCCGTATATTGCATCGGCGGTGGTGTTGGAGCCGCCATAATCCCAGCCCGTTTTTCGCGGATCATGGGCCCGCCCATCTTCATCTGCAAGTAGGCTAGGTTCAGTTCGCCCAGCTGCTGCGTTACCGTTTCAAACTGAATCAGAGGGATATATTGCGTTTCGGCTAGTTTTGAGACGGCCTGCTCGTAGAATACATCGACCTCGGTTAGGGCGGTTGCTAACAAGCACCGTGCCACGTCACTGGTCGGCGCAAACGGATCTTCCCGATTCATCCGCCGCACCCGAAACCGCAGCAGAGCCAAATTTTCAGCTCTGCCTTTATCTTGCTTCAACTTTTGGTAGGTAGGACTCACCAATCGCGCAAACATTTGAGTCGCCGCATTGCCCGTTTCGCGATCGGCATTGATATAGCTATCGGGATGCAGCAGTTTTGCAATCGTGCGATAGCGCTTCAACACTCGCCGATCGTCCGCTGTCACAGACAAACCCAACACAGCGTAGGGATCTGAAAATTGCCGCAGCCAGTCAGGGGAGAAGGAAATCTGTGACATCGATGAGCGTCTTGGGTAAGGAAGTCTAGACTAATTTCCAAGGTTGTGTAGGGATGCGATCGCCATACACTTTAGGTAAAGGATAGCAGCTCTTTCAAGTGTTTTTGAGGTTGACGTTCGTCCTTATTCATGCATAAAGCTGACATTTTAGCCAAAAACAAGCTTCATCCTGAGGTATTTACCGAGGCATGAGGCCGAGGCATGGAATTGACGCTGGAGAAATTTTCTTCGGAAAAGCAGTTAACTCAATCAACCAACTTCTATCCCCACAACAGAAAACATAGTCTGCGGACTTAGAGGGGTAGACCGTAAAAATGCACGTACTGAATCGACGAATGCGTTGATAAATCTGCCTTAGGGCAAAGCAGCACAGGTAACCCAGAAAAATCAACGTTTAACGAATGAAGCAGCAATCGTTCCAGATGCAAAATCGAGCCATGTTAAGTAGTGAGCAACATGAGACTAATCAGCATCCTATAATTATGAGGGCGATCGCCACCCCGGTAGTCAATCAAAGCAGGTGAGTTTGTATAAATACAATAAAACCCACGCGAAGAGATCGTAAAGCACTCCCTCTATCCAATGTATCAATAAGGGAGCCACTATAGCCTCAGTAGATCATAATCATTACTAGTAAACGGTTCAGCAAATGACTAATCCGTAAAAAACGATCTACTAAAGTATGTTTTGCTACGAACCGTGGGTACTAGTGCCAACTCTTCTACGTGTGGGGGCAGTGAGAGGTGATTGGGATTACCTCTGGCAGCGAGGGTTTAGATCGAGATGCCTGCGAGTTCAGACTGAGAATGTAATCAGTAGTTCAATCTGGCAGTAGCTCAATCTGGCAGTAGCTCAATTTGGCTAGGGGTGGCTGAGAGCTGCGATCGCTGCCCAGCCGCTAACATTCTTATCTATGATGGAGGGTATGTGTTTGAATGCCTCCGCAACAAGTTACTCAGTTGTGATCTCGTATGATCAGTCAATCCAAAAGTCAGACTAAAAATCGGGAAACGGCGATCGCCCTAGCATTAGCCGGTGTGCTGCTGCCAGGTTTACATAAGTTTTATCTGGGTCAGCCCAAGTGGGGCGTGCTGTATTTACTGTTGTCATGGACACCCATTCCCAGAATTGCCAGCGCCTTTGAGGGCGTTTGGTATGTGTTGCAGGGGCAGGATAGATTTAATCGCAGCTTTAACTTGAATCTAGCATCGTCTCCCAGTGATACGGCTGCCGCCAAGCCACGTACCGACCCAGCCCAGGTGGGGGCGATCGCCGATGCGCTGCGGCAGATAGAAAGCCTGCGGCAAGATGGGCTACTGTCTGAGTACGAGTTTGAACAAAAGCGCCGACAGTTGCTCGACCAGATTGGCTAAGCGGGCTGAAACCCAAAGGGGATAGCAGATATGGGGTGGGGAGATTGGCTACCAGCGCGGGCAACCCCCGAAACGCAGACGCGGGCAAAACTGCTGAATGATCCGTACTATCGCTTGCAGTCGATGGCTGAAATTCAGCTAGCGGCCACGCTGGGCATTAGCATCGACGCCAACTTGGCTGGAGTGGATGATTGGCTGCGGCTACCGGGGCTGTCGATTCATCAGGCGCGATCGCTGGTTGGCTTAACCCAGTCGGGGGTGCAGTTTCACTGCCTAGACGATATAGCCGCCGCCCTCGGCTTGCCCGTGCAGCGGCTCAAACCGCTAGAGCCTGTGCTGCGGTTTTGCTACTATGACCCCACTAGCCCTATTGCGATCTCAACGCTCAATGTCAACACCGCTTCGGTTGAGGCTCTGACTCGGGTGCCGGGAGTAGACCTGTTTTTGGCTAGGGCGATCGCCCAACACCGTCAGCGATCTGGAGCGTATCGCAATCTGGCGGACTTGCAGCAACGGCTAGCGTTGCCGCCTGCTCTCACGGCAGAGCTAATGCATTATTTGAAATTTTCTTAGAGGCTGGTTGAGCAGCCCGGTTGTCGGCTGATTTTTCACTGTCGGAAGTGAACGCGATAGCCCCGGCTCGGCGCAGCGGATAGAACCGGAACACTGCCCGACCAATGATGTTTTCTTTGGGCAAAAAACCCCAAACATGGGAGTCGTTGCTGTTATTGCGGTTGTCTCCCATGACGAAGAATTTGCCCTCGGGCACCACCACAGGCGGCATTTCGTAGGCGGGGGATTGGGCAATGTAGGGTTCTTGTAAGGGCGTGCCGTCGATTAACACCTGGCCGCTGTGCACCTGCACCGTTTGCCCTGGTTCGCCCACCACCCGCTTAATAAATGCCTGGTCGCGGGTAAACCCCAGTTCTTGCAGCAGCGGCGGCGGGTCAAACACCACAATGTCGCCCCGCAGCGGCTGCCGCACTCGATAGGAGATCTTTTCGATCACGAGGCGATCGCCAATTTCCAGAGTCGGCACCATTGAGTCAGATGGGATATAGCGCGGTTCAGCAATCAGCAGCCGCAGCAGCAGCGCCAGCACCAGCGCAATGCCCAAAATTTGCAGATTTTCCCGCTGAGATTGCCAGAAGGTGGGCGGTGGAGCGGGTGAAGTAGGCGGTATGGGCTTTGAGACTGGCTGTTCTGTGGGCATGGCGAGGCTATATATGGCCGCAGGTCGCGGCGCTAAAGGGTCTTCCCATTCTCTCACGGCCTAGAAAGCGTAGAACTTTTCTGACCGTACCTGCTGAATTTTGGCACCTAGCCCCAGCACAACCGCTTGAATTTCGGCACTGCGATCGCCCACTGCACAAATATCTACGTCAAATCGCGGCAGGGTAAACGGCGCGAGATGTGGCAGGTGTCGCGCTAAGACCGTTTCGGGAGATTGCTCTATGGCTTCCAGGTAGCGAAAATTAGACCAGGTTTGCTGTAGCGATCGCCAATAGTCTCGGTAGGGCAACTGGTCGGGGGTTTCGGGGTTCGACTGCACCAGCCAGATCGGGTAAGCATAGTCGCGCTCACGTAGCCAGTCAATTTGGCTTTTGAGCGGCGCAATGCCAGAGCCTTCGGCAATATAAAGCCGAGGCCGGGTTGGCAAATCGGCCAGCGTCATTAGCCCGTAGGGACCACGAACTGCAATCTCGGCTCCAACGGCTAGGTCTTGCAAGTAGGCAGAACTCCAGCCCACCCGCGAAATGCACAGCTCAACTTCCGGACACCACGCAGGAGAAGAGGCGATCGAATAAATTTTGCTGAACCGTTTCCCGTCTCGCTCAAACCGAGGCCATACCGATTGCCCTGGCAGAAAGCTAAACTCTGGCTGATCCAACCACAGCCGCACTGACTTAATGGTGGGCGTGATAAAAACAGACGACAATACCGTAGCCGAGCTGTCCATCGGCTTAGATGGACGCAGCAGTTCTAAACTTTGCATTGTAAAGGCACCTGTGCATCGCAGGCGTGATAAGTAGGACATGGCAAGGCAGGCATCCTGACTGATAAGAGGCAGCTTTATGCAGGCGCACTCTTAATTACAGTTGCGGCACAGTGCCGGATTCTCACCGGGCTTTCCCTAAACACATGGAGACGTGATGACTCCGTGTACTCTGCTTGGGCTGGTTCCCCAAACAACCTGATTTAGCAATTGCTAAATTGACTTTGGCATCTTAGCCTGAATTGGTAGGCTTTATAGGGGCGCTAGCTGGAATATTTACAAGTCTTATAGTGGCTCTCATGCTAGTGAAGTGCATCAGAGTAGGGGCGATACGGCAGTTCGCCCCTACTCTGCACCGTACCAGATCGATAATTGCTATAAGCACCGCCCCCAACCTGAGTACCGCAACTATGAGCAATGGAGCTATGAGTGATCCAGACGTGAGTGATGCAAATCAGTGGTACATCGTCAAACAAGCCGATGGGCATTGCGACATCGTGCCGAGCCAGCCACCAGCAGACGCCCCTCCAGCCGACACAGATCAGCCGCAACGCCAGTGGGGCCCCTTCGACTCGCAGTCAGATGCGATCGCCCGTCGAGTGGGGCTAATTCGTGCCGGAAAGTGCCAGCCCGTTTAGGCTGACGCTCAGCGCCGTCTAACTTTGCTCACCATCTTGCGAGAAAACCGGAGATTCACCTGCTGCTGCTCCGCCCAATCTTGCAAAATTCGGAAGAAAGTTTGGCGATCGGCAGTTTGCAGCACGGCGGTTTGATCAGCCGTTTCGATTACATAAGGGTAGCCGCCGCCCACAATCACCTCGCCGCGCACCCAGTCGAGCACCGTGTCCACGAGGCCAGCCTCGTGCATCCAGTGGGGCATTTCGAGCCGAGCCGGGTAGGTGTCGCGGGTGGTTTTGAGGTAGGTGAAGGCGATTTTGTCGTGCTGGTCTTCGTAGTCTTCTAAGATGTCTGCGCGCTGGCATTGGAACAGGGAGAGGCGATCGCCCCACTGCATCCCGACAGCGTTCAGCAGCTGCGCATCGTGAATGCTGTCCGATTTGGGTAGCTCAAACAGCGTTTGCAGCATTGTTGTCAGATCTTGGGCATAGGAGGTGTCGATATAGGCCACCAGCGGCACCCGATGGGTTTCGCTGGCGCGCAGCAGCCGCACCAGGCACTTAATGTAAAACTCGCGCACCTCTGGCTCAAACCCACGGGCGAAGGTGGCCACCAGCGAGCCGTCTAGAAACACCAAATGGCGGGTGGAATTAGAGTTGGCGGCGATATATTCCACCAGCCGCTCCGTTTCCATTTGGAAGCGGCGCATGTTGACGCGGCGATCGACGGGTTCACCGCTGTTGCCTGCTCGTAAATCTTGCGGGGTCATAATATCGACGGCCACGTCTTTTTCGTAGCTGCCGCCCGGTTGGTGCGGGTTTTCAAACCAGCCAATTTGCACCAGCGCTACCGGAATCGACAGGTCTTTGCCGGGATAGATCTGAGAGCCATCTACCGCAAATGTGGTAATCCCCGTCAGGCGATCGCGTACCCATTCTAGGCTTTGCTCCCGGCTCTGCCACTCCAGCTCAAATGGCATCATGCCCTGGGTTGTATCGGGCAGCGGTTCCAGCGGGCGTGCTCCCAGCGCTACCGGATGCTTGGCTAACAGACGCGATCGCTCCGCCTCTGACAGGTTGACAAACTGGGTGAGTGCTTGCCGGTATTGCTGCAACCGCTGCAATGCCTTGACGTCAAATTGGGTGAAATCGTCGCGTTTAGAATTCAGCAGATCGACGATTTGAGACGGTTTCAGGGTCATGTCATCCAGCGTTAAAGGGTTCCGTTGTGCCCAAAACTTGGAGCACTTTAGCCATATCGTCTAACTTTCCGACAATCCGCCGCACCGGGCGCGGCCAAACCCGCACTAGAGTTGGCGTGGCTGCAACTTGATCCAACTCTGCCTGCTCCGGATTTTTGTAGATGTCGATCACCTTCAGCGTATAGGGCGTTTGCATTGAGGTGTTAAGCAAATGATGCAGGTTCTGCAAAATCTGCTCTGTCGCTGCCGTATGGCCTGAGACATATAGCCGCAGCACATAGCCCTGAGCGGTTGGCTCAGCGGTTGGCGGCAGTTCTGCCAGCGGCTGTGGCTCTGGCACGCTTAAACCCGCACCATCTAGCCGCATCACCAAGTCGTGATCTTGCCACAGTTGCGGAAACAAATGTTGATAGGTGGAGAGCATCAGCGGGTCACACAAGCCTTCAGGCGGGGCGATCGCCTGCCAATGCAGCGTGCCAATCCCAAAAACGGCATTCAGTACCGCTTGATGCCGCATCACAAACGGGTAGGCTTCAGCCACCGTATGGATTTGCTGAGTCTGGGGATCGCGCCAGCGATCGACCGTTGCCGTATAGCACGGTACCAAAAAGTGGGGCGGTTCTGCCAGGGTCAGCATCTCTTGCAGCACAATGCAAAGCTGCAAATGCCAACGGTTCTGCTTCTGGGGATCAATGCAATAAATTAGGTCTCCACCCGGTGTAAATAGGGCAATCCCTTTAAATAACTCGGGTATCTGAGCATTGGAAGCAAAGTTAGAACCGTAGCCTATCACCTGTACCGCTTCCCTAATCTGAAAGCCCTAAGAAATGAATGAATGTTAAGTTCCAAGTTTTGAGTTAGATCGCCTAACTCAAAACTCAAAACTCAACAGCTAGAACTTGTTTAATCCCGATTCCTAGCCCTGTCCGCCTTAAACCCGACCCCGTAAGATCTGAGCCATTTCGTTGGTCTTGGGCGACATTTCTAGGGCAGTTTCTTCGGTAATCCGTCCGGCTTCGTACAGCTTGTACAAGGCTTGGTTCATCGTACACATGCCGTCGAAGGTACAGCGGGGGATCAGGGCTTCCACTTCATCCAAGTCGCCTTTGCGGATGTAGTCCCGAATGGCGTCTGTGTTGATCAAAATGTCATGGAAGGCCGCTCGCTTGCCGTCGGTAGTCCGGCACAGCCCTTGGGAAACCACGGCCACCAACGATTCGGCGATCGCCAGCCGCATCGGATCTTGCTGCTCCGGTTCAAACAAGCCCAAAATCCGCTCAATCGTCTTCACGGCACTGTTCGTGTGCAGCGTTCCAATCACCAAGTGACCCGTTTGAGCCGCTTTGAGCGCCGTATTCACGGTTTCTTTGTCCCGCATTTCACCGATTAGAATCACATCCGGGTCTTCCCGCAGCGATGCCTTCAGGGCTGCATCGAATTTGAGCGTATGAATGCCCACTTCTCGCTGTTTAATCAACGCTTTCTGGCTTTTATGGACAAATTCAATCGGGTCTTCAATCGTGACGATGTGCCGTGGCATCTCCTTGTTCATGTAGTCGATCATGGCGGCCATCGTTGTCGATTTCCCAGAACCCGTGGGTCCTGTAACCAAGATCAGACCCTTGTGGTAGTGGCAAAGCTCCTTAAATACCTGCGGTAGATTCAACTGCTCAATCGTCAGAATCTTCAGTGGGATCAGCCGCATTACCATGGAGGGTCCATACAGCGAATCAAAAATATTGATCCGCACCCGGGCAAATTCGTACTGGGTGGCACCGTCAAAATCTAGCGTGTCTTTAAACCGCTGAATTTCTGCATCAGACAGAATTTCTTGCATCCAGCTAAAGAAAGTGTCTGAGTCCGTCACTGGATAGTCAGTCGTTTCAATTTCGCCCCGGTTGCGGAAACGAGGAATTTCGGCCACACCCAAATGAACATCAGAAAACCCTTTATCGTAAGCTTCTTTTACCAGCTGCTCTAGCGTTGGCTGGCCGGGGCTGGCTTTACTCCGTCCAGCTTGGGGCGGTGGTGGAGCAGCGGGTCGATGCCCTGCTGGGGGTGCCGATGGCATCGGGGGTGGCTTCACTACCGCCGTATTCATTCCCGATAACGATGAATTTCCTGCTGTTGCCGGAGTGGGGTTGACTCGCGTAGCCGAGGTATTGGGCGCAGGTGGTGACGATATCTGCTGAGTCATCTGCCCCATGTCTGGGGTAGATGGAGCGCCCGCCATTCTGCCGGGTGGCGGTGGCGGTGGCATGCGGGGCGTGGATGGGGGGGTACTGTTGGGGCGCTGTGCGTCTGTCATAATGCCACTTCTTGCAAAAAGTCAGGATTTGGAAGGTTTTCAGAATTCACGCAGTACGGCTGAGGGGTAGTGCCTCTCAGCATACTCACAAAACTTACAGGCTCCCACTGTACTTGTGGAGAATTCCCAAAATTGGCAGCGGGTCGATCATGATTGGCCTTAAGATCGACAGGTGCAATCAGGGTAAACGTAGAGATTTCTAAATAAATCTTCCAATGGTGTAGTAAAACCAGCAATAATTTTAATTCTCTAATTGCATTAGATTGAAAAGAGAAACTAGCCTTTACTGCAAGACTTAAAAGGTATTTTTATGCACCTGAGTGAAGTCACCCATCCAAACCAGCTCCACGGTCTTTCAATTCATCAGCTTCAGCAAATTGCTCGCCAAATTCGGGAAAAGCATTTGCAGACTGTGGCGGCGAGTGGTGGGCATCTGGGTCCTGGTCTGGGTGTAGTGGAATTGACATTAGCCCTCTACCAAACCCTGGATCTCGATCGCGACAAAGTAGTCTGGGACGTGGGGCACCAAGCCTATCCCCACAAACTGATTACCGGACGATATGACCGCTTCGATACATTGCGCCAAAGGCATGGTGTCGCTGGCTACCTGAAGCGGTGCGAGAGTGAGTTTGACCATTTTGGCGCTGGGCATGCATCTACTAGCATTTCGGCGGCGCTGGGCATGGCGCTAGCGCGCGAGCAAAAGGGCGAGAAGTTTAAGACGGTGGCGGTCATTGGGGACGGGGCGCTCACGGGTGGCATGGCGCTAGAGGCGATTAACCACGCGGGTCATCTGCCTCGGACGAATTTGCTGGTGGTGCTGAACGATAACGAGATGTCGATTTCGCCCAACGTGGGCGCAATTCCTCGATACCTGAATAAAATGCGCCTCAGCCCACCGATGCAATTTCTCACCGACAATCTGGAAGAGCAGATGAAGCATTTGCCGTTTGTGGGCGACTCGCTGACGCCTGAGCTACATCGGATTAAGGAAGGGATGAAGCGGCTGGCGGTGCCCAAGGTAGGCGCAGTGTTTGAAGAACTCGGCTTTACCTATATGGGACCGGTCGATGGCCACAATTTGGAGGAGCTGATTCTTACCTTCAACCAGGCGCACAAGCTGCCAGGGCCAGTGCTGGTGCATGTGGCCACCACGAAGGGGAAGGGGTATGCGATCGCCGAAAATGATCAGGTGGGCTACCATGCACAGAACCCATTTGACCTGACCACGGGCAAAGCCAAACCCTCCAACAAGCCCAAACCGCCCGACTACGCCAAGGTGTTTGCTCACACCCTGGTACGCCTTGCCGAAAATAATCCCAACATCATGGGGATCACGGCAGCAATGGCCACTGGAACCGGGCTAGACAAACTTCAGCAAAAACTGCCCAAGCAATACATTGATGTCGGCATTGCCGAACAGCACGCCGTTACCATGGCTGCTGGTCTGGCCTGTGAAGGCATCCGCCCCGTCGTCGTCATTTACTCCACCTTTTTGCAGCGCGCCTTCGACCAGATTGTGCACGACGTCTGCGTCCAAAACCTACCCGTCTTTTTCTGTTTAGACCGAGCGGGCATAGTTGGAGCCGATGGCCCCACCCACCAAGGGTTATACGACATCGCCTACCTGCGCTGCATTCCCAATATGGTGCTGATGGCTCCCAAAGACGAAGCCGAACTCCAGCGGATGATTGTCACCGGAGTCAACTACACAGACGGCCCGATCGCCCTGCGCTATCCGCGCGGCAGCGGTCATGGTGTGCCGCTGATGGAAGAAGGCTGGGAGCCGCTACCGATTGGGAAAGCTGAGATTTTGCGGCAGGGCGATGACCTGCTGCTGTTGGGCTATGGCACGATGGTTTACCCGGCGATGCAGGCGGCAGAAATCCTTGGTGAGCATGGGATCGAAGCCACGGTGATCAATGCTCGCTTTGCCAAGCCGCTAGATACAGAGCTGATCATTCCCTTGGCGCGGCAAGTGCGTCGGGTCGTGACCTTAGAAGAAGGCTGTCTCATGGGTGGCTTTGGCTCTGCGGTGGCAGAATCATTGCTGGATGCTGGCGTAGCCGTGCCCATAACTCGGATCGGCGTGCCCGATCTCTTAGTTGATCACGCTAAACCAGACGAGTCGATGACTGCACTGGGTCTAACCGGGCCACAGATTGCCGATCGCATTCTCAAAACCATGGTGCCTCAGCCCGCTCTGGTGAGCTGACCTGCAAAGCGTGAATTATTTCCCGGCTGTCCTAGGAGATAATTCACGCCTTTGGGGGCATTCGTTTTAGAAAACGGATAAAAAAAGCACTGTTAGAGTGTGATACCCTGGTTAAGCTTAAAGAACGTACAGGATATAATGTCACTGACGTTCTTTTAATGCGGGCATAGTTTAGTGGTAAAACTACAGCCTTCCAAGCTGTTGATGCGGGTTCGATTCCCGCTGCCCGCTTATTGTTTTAGATTTGAGGATTATGGAGTTAACGATTATGGAGTTAAGTTAAGATCGGGAATTTGATTACTGGTAGGGGCGAACGGCCGTTCGCCCCTACCGAAGAATGGCGGAGTTATTTAATTCTCATTCCTACACCCACTTTAGATTTAACTGTTGAGTGGGAATATGACACAGGTATTGGCAGTCGTGCAGATAGGGTTGGCTGCGCCCGACCATGCCCAGTTTGTGCAACAGCTATCGGATGCAGCCGGGTAGCTGGCGCAGTTGCATCTGGGGCGTTGGCTTGCCTGCACAGAGCGCGATCGCCTTCACTCCCTCCGAACTGACAACTGACGAACTGACGCTACCTGGAACGTTTCAGCGGGGACGTTTGCTAGACTGAGAAGACTGACGCATGACTCTACAGTGTGGCCAGACTGTTGCCAATATTGTTGCCAGCCCTTCGCCTAGGACGCCGCTGATGAGACTTTCTGCTTTACCCGATCTGTTACTCACTTCTAAGCAATTGCCGACTCTAAACTACGTGGCAACACGCGATCGCTTTGACGAAAGTTGGGAAGCGCCGCTATCGACCCTGTTGGGGTTGGGGCGCGCCGCCGGAGCCGATTTTGTTGAAATTTTTCTAGAGCGCGTCAATTACATTAACTGTTTGGCAGAAGACGATACCATTACCAGCATCTCGCCGGCGCTGACTACAGGTGCCGGGGTGCGGGTGTTTCAGGGCAAGGGTGACTGCTATGTCAGCACCAATGACCTGTCTTTTGCAGGACTGAAATTGGCTTTAGAAAAGGCATTGTCGATTTTGGGGCTGCAACTGCCGACCGCCAACGCCTTCATTCCCGAAATCAACCTGGAACTGCTGCGCGACTATGCCACCAAGCGGGGCAAAGATAGCTGGCTGGCAGACTGTAGCTCGATTCGGGAAATGGGCGAAATTTTATTAGATGCCAATGCCCGCCTCAATGACAAGGCCAGCCACGCCCAATCTCGTCGCGCTAGCTACTTCCGCGATTGGCAAGAGGTGATGGTGGCAGCTAGCGATGGCACCTTTGCCCGCGATATTCGCCTCACTCAATCTGCGGGATATAGCCTGCTGTGCGCCGATGGAGCCAATCGGTCTTCGATTGGGCAGCGCTTGGGCAGCACGGGCAAGCCCGATTTCTTGCGCGCCTGGGATTTTGACACGACGGCAGAAGGCGTGGCCGAGTCTGCCGGGAAAATGCTCTATGCCGACTATGTGGAGTCGGGCAGCTACCCAGTGATCATGGCGAATGAGTTTGGCGGGGTGATTTTTCACGAAGCCTGCGGCCACCTGCTAGAAACGACCCAAATTGAGCGCAAAACGACGCCGTTTATTGATAAAAAGGGACAAAAAATTGCCCACGAAGCGCTGACGGCCTGGGACGAAGGGCTATCTCCCGACGCCTTTGGCACCATTGATATGGATGATGAAGGGATGCCCGCCCAGCGGACACTGCTGATTGAAAATGGCATCCTCAAGAACTTCCTGGCCGACCGGGCAGGTTCCATGCGCACAGGCCATCCGCGCACGGGCAGCGGTCGTCGTCAAAGCTACGCCTACGCTGCCGCCAGCCGGATGCGCAATACCTACATTGCCCCTGGCAACTATGAGCTAGACGAGCTGTTTGGCTCAATTGACAAGGGCATTTACTGCAAGAAGATGGGCGGCGGTAGCGTTGGGGCTACGGGGCAGTTCAACTTTGCAGTCGATGAAGCTTACCTGATTGAAAACGGCAAGCTAACCAAGCCGCTCAAGGGCGCAACGCTGATTGGCGAAGCCACAGAAATCATGGACAAGATTTCCATGTGCTCGAAGGATCTGGGACTCGCCGCTGGCTTCTGTGGCTCGGTGAGCGGCAGCATTTATGTCACCGTTGGCCAGCCCCATCTGAAGGTCGATTCCATTACGGTCGGTGGCCGATCGGGGAGTTAGGCCGATGTCTTCGATTTCAAAAGCTGAAGCGAAAGCGCTACTAGAGCGAGCGATTTTTGAGGAATCGCCGCCCCGAGAATGGGTAGAAGATGTGTGGGGCTTGAGTCCGATGTTGGGCGACAGCGCCGCCAAACTTTTGGAGGCATTTGAAACCCTCGTGGAGGCTTGCCCGGAGGAGCGATTAGAGGCTCTCTTGCATAATTTGTATCGCGATCGCGTCTCCTAACCAGTGTCTTGGTTATAGGAATATGAGGGCAGGTTTGGCCAGTCTTGGGTTGAGTCACATCAGCGATCTACAAAACCTGCCCCTACCCAGTTGCCTTGACCGCCATTGAATTGGGTTGAAATTTTTCAAATATTGCTCAAGTAATTCCTTGGAACCCAGCACCTATGCCAACCTCCATTACCGATCTAGCTACACAGGCCGAAGCAGCAGCCCAGCGGCTCAGTATTGCAAAATACGACATCTACGGCGCGTCGGTGGATGAAACCAGCGTTCAAGTCGATCATGGTGAACCCAAGCAGGTAAAGGCATCCCAGCGCTCTAGCGTGACGGTGCGCGTGTGGAATGGTGACGGCACCATCGGCATTACCTCTACCACCGACATCGACCCGGTTGGCCTAGAGCTAGCGCTAAAAACGGCCTACGACGCCAGCTTTTTTGGCGCAAAAGAAAACATTCCCGACTTTAGCCCCGAAGCCACCGCACCGCTGAGCGGCGAGCTAGACGACAAAGCCGCTCCAGCCGAAGTATCTGCGTTGATTGAGCGATTAATCGGTGCAGAAAAAGCGCTGATGGCCGCCCATCCCGCGATCGCCTCTGTCCCCTACAACGGCATGGCGCAGCGTGAACTCGATCGCTTCTACCTCAACAGCGCTGGGGCGATGCGCCGCGAAGGGCGATCGGTGGCCTCAATTTATCTGTACAGCAAAACCGAGCAAGAGGGGCGTAAACCGCGCAGTGCTGGGGCATTCAAAGTCAGCCGTAGCTTTGGCGATTTGGATGTAGACGGCTGCCTCAAAGAAGCAGCGGAGAAGACCATCAGCCATCTGAACTACGAAAAGATCAAATCGGGTCAGTATCGTGTCGTGTTTTCACCCGATGCCTTTTTGAGCCTGATGGGGGCTTTCTCCAACCTGTTCAACGCCCAAAGCATTTTGGATAAGCAAAGCCTTTCGACCCCAGAGTCGTTGGGAGAGGCGATCGCCTCCCCCTTGCTTTGCCTGTGCGACGATGCCCTGCATCCCGAAAACGTCGGCAGCGAAACCTTTGACGGCGAAGGCACCCCCACCCGCCGCATTACCCTGATTGACAAAGGCATCCTGACCAATTTCTTGCACAGCGCTGGCACCGCCAAGCGGATGCATGCCCAGCCCACAGGGCACGCCAACATGGGCGCTAAAGTCACCGTTGGGCGGCACTTCTATCATGCCTTCCCCGGTGCGCCCGCTGCCCAAACCTATAGCTTGGACGAGGCCGATAACGTGATTTTGATTGACGACCTGCAAGCCCTCCATGCTGGGGTGCAGTCGCTGCAAGGTTCCTTCTCGCTGCCCTTCGATGGCTGGCTAATCAAAGACGGCAAACGCACCAGTATTGAAGCGGCTACAGTCGCCGGAGATATTCGTGACCTACTCCAGTCTATTATCTATGTAGAAAAGGATCTGGAACTGACGGGAAGCGGCGTTAGCCCCCGAGTCTGGGTGGAAGGACTGTCGATTACGGGTGAGTGAGAAAGCAGCGTGAGCAATTTGAGGCGGCGATCGGGGCAATGGGAGGCGGTG
>CASBQX010000045.1 GCA_949127925.1 Synechococcales cyanobacterium PMM_0002 | reverse complement strand
GGGGCTAGATTTAGGGGGATCTCCACCGGGGAGTTAGGGAAGTGCCGTTAGGCGACCAAACGCACGAATTTGCTTTTGCCAGATTGCAACACTTTACCGTCTAGCTCAGCGGGAGTTTCTATCCTGTAGTTGGGGTCGTCGAGCCGATCGCCATCTAACCGCACTGCCCCACCTTGAATTTGGCGGCGACCCTCACTGCTGCCTGTACACAGGCCGCTGGCACTCAAAATATAGGACAGCTTGGCCGGAAATTGAATTCCTGCTAAAGAAAATTTGGGCACGGCTTCAGCTTGGGTGGCATCGCCCTGCACCAGGGTCAGCGCCGCTGTTTGGGCGTCTAGCGCGGCGGCCTGACCGTGGTATTGGGCAACGATTTCGAGCGCCAGCAGTTTTTGGCGATCGCGTGGGTTTTCAGGCAAATTGGCTAGCGCAAGATTGGTCAACAGTTCCACGTAGGAGGCGATCGCCGCATCGGGAATTTTCTCCAGCTTAGAGTACATCGTCAGCGGGTCTTCGGACAGCGCCACATAGTTATTCAACGACTTAGACATTTTCTGGACGCCGTCGGTGCCCAGCAAAATGGGCATCAGTAGCCCAAATTGGGGCCGCTGACCAAAATGCCGCTGCAAGTCACGCCCGACCGCCAGGTTAAATTTCTGGTCGGTGCCGCCCAGTTCAACATCGGCTTCCAGCGCCACCGAGTCATAGCCCTGCATCAGCGGATAGAGAAATTCGTGCAAGAAAATTGGGCTTTCCTTGCTGTGGCGTTCGGCAAATCCTTCTTTTGCCAGCATTTGCCCCACCGTCATGGTGCTTAGCAGGTTCAACAGCTGGCTTGAGTCTAGCTTGGACAGCCATTGCGAGTTATAGCGAATTTCTAAGCGACCGGGCGTGTCGAAGTCTAACAGTGGCCGCAGCTGGTCGAGGTAAGACTTGGCGTTTTGAGCCACCTGTGCTGCCGTTAGCTGCTGGCGCACATCCGACTTGCCCGTAGGGTCGCCAATTTGAGCCGTAAAATCGCCGATTAGCAAAATTGCGGTATGCCCCGCATCTTGAAACGCGCGCAGCTTGCGATAGACCGTACTGTGCCCCAGGTGAATATCGGTTCCGGTGGGGTCAATGCCAAACTTAATCCGCAGGGGGCGATCGCTCGTTTGCAGCCGCCGCGCCAAATTTTCATCTGGATCGGCAGACTCTCGTTGGTCGGGGAAAATTTCGCTAATGCCCCGATACAGCCAGTCTGGAGGGGAAGAAGAGGAAAATGAAAAGGGGGAATGCGCCGAAACCATAGCTACTTAAGTGCCTAGCCTAAATGTCTAGCCAATTCAAAATTTACTAAAAACACACCAAGTCATGATGTTGCCAAGTTACTATAGTCGCAAACCGAGCAACATTTGTAGATGGGGCATCAGAAGACGCTAGCGTTGATCATAAAGACGTTAGCAAGATTATTGATAGACTCCCAGACTCCGCATTTTTAAGGAACCACAGCCGCCGTGTCGTCTAACACCGCCAGACAAAAGAAAGGTCAGGGCAAAAAGCCCCTCCGTCCCACACCAGGGAAGAGTCCTAGTCAGCCACCCACGTCACCATCGGTGCCTACTAGCGATGTAGCACCTATTTTTCAATTTGTCCAATCGGTGACACAGGTAACGGCGGGCACCCTGCTAGGTGTGACCATGTTGACCAGTTCGGTCATCGCGGGGGGCTTAGTCGGTTTGGCAGTCAGCTTTCGCAACCTACCTGATGTCCGAGTGCTGCGAAACTACATCCCAGCCGAGACGACATACGTTTACGACGTTAAAGGAACGTTGCTCGATAGTCTGCACGACGAATTTAACCGTGAAGTCGTAGACCTAGACAACGTTTCTCCGAATCTCAAGCGTGCCGTATTAGCGATTGAAGACAGCTATTTCTTCTCTCACCACGGGATTAATCCCACCAGTGTGGGCAGGGCAGTGCTGAGCAACTTGGAAGAAGGGCGCACCGTAGAAGGGGGATCTACGGTCACCATGCAGTTGGTCAAAAACTTATTTCTGACGCCGGAGCGATCGCTCAGCCGCAAAATTGCAGAAGCGGTTCTAGCGCTGCGTCTGGAGCAAATTTTTACCAAAAACCAGATCCTAGAAATGTATCTGAACCAGGTCTACTGGGGGCACAACACCTACGGCGCTCAAACGGCTGCCCAAAGTTACTTTGGCAAATCTGCGGCAGCGCTGACGCTGGGCGAATCGGCCATGATGGCAGGACTAATCCAAGCCCCCGAAGACTATAGCCCCTTTGTAGACTATCAGCTAGCAAAACGGCGACAGGCCACTGTTTTAGACCGCATGGTCGCCCTCAAGTGGATTACGCCTGCCGAAGCGACGGACGCTAAAAATCAGCCAATTCAATTAGGTGACATTACTTCCTTTAAAGCTAGCCGCTCTCCCCATGTGACGGGGGCAGTCGTGCAAGAGCTAGAAGATCGATTTGGCCAGGATGCGGTGCTAAAAGGCGGCATGCGGGTACAGACCACATTTGACCTAGAGCTGCAAGGGATTGCCGAACAAGTCGTCAAAACTGGACATAGCCGCCTGCTGCGCCAGGGTGTGCGAGCCGACCAAATGGCGCTGGTTGCCGTCGATCCACGCACTCACTTTGTCAAGGCAATGGTGGGCAGCGTGGATTATCAACAAAGCCAGTACAATCGCGCTATTCAGTCGTTGCGGCAGCCCGGTTCTGCCTTCAAACCCTTCGTTTACTATGCCGCCTTTGCTTCAGGCAAGACATCGCCTGACTCTACCATTGCCGACACCCCTGTTAGCTATCCGGACGGCTACGAAACCTATACCCCGCAAAATTACGGGGGTGGCTACTCCGGGACGATGACTATCCGTGCCGCCCTGGAGCAATCTCGCAACGTCCCAGCGGTGAAGTTAGGGCAAGAAATCGGCATCAACCGAGTCATTGAAATTTGTCGCACCTTGGGCATTAAGAGTCCAATTGAGCCAGTTGTGTCACTGCCCCTAGGGTCTGTAGACCTGACTCCCCTAGAGATGGCGAGCGCCTATGCCACGTTTGCCAGTGGCGGTTGGCAATCGGATACAACGTTTATTGTCCGGGTGACCAACAGCTCAGGGCAAATCTTGCTCGATAACACGCCGTCTCCCCAGATGGTGCTAGACCCCTGGGCAGTAGCCGCACTGAACGACGTATTGCAAGGGGTGATTACGAACGGTACCGCTAAAGCGGCAAACATTGGTCGTCCGGCTGCGGGAAAAACGGGAACAACGTCGTCTGAGCGAGATATCTGGTTTGCGGGATATGTGCCTCAGCTATCGGTTGCTGTGTGGGTTGGCAATGACGACTATTCTCCCGTGGGGCAGGGGGTAACAGGGGGTAAGTTTGTTGCGCCGATCTGGCGCAACTTTATGCTGCAAGCTTTAAATGGAGTTCCGGTAGAGTCCTTTGCTCCCCCGTCGGCGTTTGTCCGTCCCTAAAAACTTGGTTAATTCCGATCCCTAGGCTTGTTGTTCTAACTCAGCCTTCATCCGCTCCAATGTGTAGTTCATTTGCTCAAACATTTGCTGAGGCGTCACGCCAAATTGCCCTAGCTGGGTTTTGAGTTGTTCCATTGTCATTTGAGCCATAAAATCTTCCGATAGCTCAAATCGCTTCATGAAAATGCGATAGCGTGCCATCATTTCTTCCATCTGCGCAATGAACAGCTTTTTGCCTTCCCGGTCAAACTTGCCGTAGCTAGAACCCAGCTGGGTCAGCGATTGGTAGTCTTCAAAGAGCTGTTTGGCTTCGTGTTGGACAATTTCAGAATCGAAAAATCCCATGGTGTAACCCTACTGCCGCGATCGCCTGAAGTGTAATAATACCTATTCTAGGGCAGGTGAAAGGGTGCCTAAAGTGCGGAAATTGCTACCTGTTAGCCAGAAGACTAGACTAGAACATAGATATTTATCGACACTCATCTCAACTGCGCTTGGGAATGAGTGAGTTTTAAGTTCCCAGTTTTGAGTTGGCCGCCTAATCCAAAATCCAAAATTTATTTTAAGTATGCTCAACTTTTTCAATTCTCTGTTTGGCCGCCGTCCTCAGCCCGTCAATGCTCAAGTTGAAATTTATTCTTGGCAAACTTGTCCCTATTGCATCCGCGCCAAGCTGCTGCTGTGGTGGAAAGGGGTATCGTTTAAGGACTATAAAATCGATGGCAACGGAGCCGCCCGGGTCAAAATGGCAGAGCGTGCCAATGGTAGGCGATCGGTTCCCCAAATTTTCATTAATGACCAGCACATTGGCGGCTGTGATGACCTCTACGCGCTCGATCGCGATGGACGCCTTGATCCATTACTCGGTCAAAGTGCGCTCTAACTTATTAGTCTTTTTGATCAGGTTGCATCAAACCACCCTGCTTTGATACAACCTGATAGAGTGCCGTACCCGTTTAATTTCTGGTTGTGACCAATACGTTAGTAGGGGCATGGCAATGCCATGCCCCCGCAGGCGTGAACGCTATTCTGGACGCTGGAGAGCGTTGCTGTTTTCAACCCCAAAGCCGTCGGCTGATGCGGCTGGCTCTGAATCGTCTGCTAAATCTTCGTCTTTTAGCTTGTTCGGTTCTAGCTCGTTCGGCTCTAGCTCGTCCGATTCTAGATCATCCGCTGCGGCGACGACGGGAGTTTCCTCGTCGTCGTCATATTCATCATCGTCATACTCATCATCGTCATACTCTTCTTCTTCCTCTGCTGCCGCTGCGGCCTGAGCCAACTGCCGTTCTTCGGCTAGTCCGGCAATTTTGCGGTTTTCGGATTCGTAGTCGTACTTGGCAGAGTCTTTGATGTCGATCTTCCATCCCGTCAGCCGAGCTGCCAGCCGCACATTTTGCCCTTCTTTGCCGATCGCCAAACTCAGTTGGTCATCGGGTACCAGCACATGCGCCTGACGCTCATCGGGGTTGACTAGTCGAACCTCATCCACTTTGGCGGGGCTGAGGGCGTTGGCGACATAGGCGGCTGGGTCAGGCGACCAGCGGATCACGTCGATTTTCTCGCCGCGCAGTTCATTGACGACAGCCTGAATTCGCGAGCCGCGAGCGCCAATGCAGGCTCCAACGGGGTCAACATCTCGCTCTTGGGTATCGACTGCAATTTTGGTGCGAGGGCCTACCGAACGAGATGGCGGGTTGGCTTCGCGGGCAACTGCCACAATCCGCACAATTTCGTCTTCAATTTCGGGCACTTCGTTGGCAAATAAATCTACAACCAGCCCCGCATCGGCGCGGGACACCAGCAGCTGTGGGCCTCGGTGAGACCCTTCCGAAACCCGCTTCAGCAAGACTCTAAACACCGCATTGGCACGATAGTTGTCGTTGGGTAACTGATCGCGCTTCAGCAGTTCTGCCTCTACTTCCGACTGGTTGTAGCCACTGTTGACCATCATGATCACAGACTGACGCTCAAACCGCTGCACGCGAGCTTGCAAAATCGTTCCTTCTAGTTCCTGGAATTCTTCTTGCACCAGTTTGCGCTGCTGATCTCGCAGTTTTTGCGCTAAAACTTGCTTGGTTTGGATCGCCGCCATCCGGCCAAATTCGCCTTGCTCAGGGGTGACATCTAGCACCACCGTGTCCCCCAACTGCGCTTCGGGGGCGACTTCTTGTACTTCTTCTAGGCCGATTTGATGATCGGGGTTATCGACCGCTTCCACAATTGTTTTGGTGGCCAGCACTCGAAAGCCCTCGTCGTCTACATCGAGTTCTACATCGAAGTTATTGAAATATTCTTCGTCAAAATTATAGGCGTCGGCTCGGTGGGTGCGGCGATAGCGTTCGTATCCTTTGAGCAGTGCCTCGCGCAGAGCCGCTTGAACCGCATGTTTGGGCAAGTTGCGATCGCGGCTAATGCTGTCGATCATTTCTTGCAGGCCGGGCAGTGTAACCATTGACATAAAATCAGATCCTCCGTAGCTATTAAGTTTTGTAAGTTTTGATGCGTATCGTGGTCTGGCTCACCGGGTTTCGTCGAGCTGGACTTGGCTAACTAGCAGCCGGGGAATGGCGATCGCCCGTCCCTTTTGGCTGAGGTGTACAGCGTCGTCATCGCGGCGCACCAAATTTCCGTTCCAGGTCTTGTGCCCTTCATAGGGTTCACTGGTCGAGACAATCACGGCAAATCCCTTAAAGGAAATGAATTCTCGATCCGTCGTCAGCGATCGCGAAATACCGGGGCTAGACACCTCTAATACGTATGGGTCAGGAATCAGATTGGCCTCGTCTAGCGCGGCTTCTAAGGCATGACTCATGCGTTCGCAATCACTTAGACCCGTATCGTCTTGTAAATTGCGGATGTCGATCCGTAAGATGTGCGGGCTTTGGTGCGTGTGAAACGTGGCTCCCACCACTTCTAGCCCTAACGGTGTGGCCACAGGTGAAGCCAGTTGAATAATTTGCGGAATTAACGGATGAACCATGCAGGCAAAGAGCGCCCAGACACGCCCCAAAAATTGAAACAAAAAAAGCGGGTATCGACCCACTTCTGACAAAGCTATGCTTTGCAGTTGGCACAGGGTAGATGCCCTTGCCGCCTTCAGTGTAGCGTAATCTTTCGGTTCGCGATGGTTTAGGACAGAGAGTTACTAAATTTAGCGTGGTTGCCAGTTGGCCTGGACGGGGGTCTGAAATCGGTAGATAGATACGCCTGGTATCAGGCATGTCACTTCTAGATTAACGCCCAGTCTGCGATCGCCACCATGCCGACCTCTAGCTCAATCTAGAAGTTCGATGCACCACGGCAACGGCGATCCGATACAAGTGAGAGGGACGTTACTAAAAATGCAACTGGTGCGAACTTTTTTGGCCTAGGTGTCATCTTTAAAAAGCGGGGACAAAAAGTGGGGACACAAAAACGTGAAATCCTCATTCAGCAAACTTATTAGCTTGAGGACTGTAGGAGTATGACGATGAAATGGTGGTACGGGTTGGGTGCGGGGATTGTGAGTAGTCTGCTGTTGCTGGGGCTGTTGGGCTGTGCCATGAGCCAATCGCAAGCAGAAGAATCACCCCCTACTAGGCAAAGCCCAGTGGCTCAATCGTCTGCTCCATCTCGCCCCCTGCCCCCTGCACCTGGAGACCCCCGTGTGAATTTGCCCCTCGTAGATCCTCGCCTAGTTACGGCCAACACTCGGTTTGGGTTCAAGCTATTTTCAGAAGTTGTTAGCGAAACACCGGGTAAGAATGTGCTAATTTCGCCATCAAGTGTGGCGATCGCCCTTTCGATGGTTTACAACGGTGCCGACGATACGACGCGCACTGCCATGGCGAATACGCTAGAGCTGAGTGGTCTAACTCTAGCAGAAGTCAACCAGGCCAACGCCGCCCTAGAGCTGTCATTGGAAGCAGCCGATCCAACGGTAAAGGTGGCGATCGCCAATTCTCTTTGGAGCCGCCAGGGTGTGTCGTTTCAACCCAACTTCTTGCGGCAAAACCAGCAGTTTTATCATGCTGAAGTGGCCAGCCTAGACTTTGGTCGCCCCGATGCAGTCAATCGGATTAACCGCTGGGTCAGCCGCCACACCGAAGGCAAAATTCCGCAGATCATTGACCGCATCAATCCCGATGACGTCATGTTTTTGATCAACGCTATCTATTTCAACGGCACCTGGACGCGCCCCTTTGACCCCAGACTGACCCGCCCGCAGCCCTTCCACCTGGCCGATGGCACCACAACATCCCACCCCCTAATGGCACAATCGGGCAGCTACCTCTACACCGAAACCGACCAGTTTCAGGCGATTAACTTGCCGTATGGCGATCGCCACTTGAGTATGCTGGTATTTCTACCCAAACCAGCCTTCAGCTTAGAGACATTCCAGGCCACCCTAACCGCCGATAACTGGGGCACTTGGGTCAGTCAATTCCGCCACCAACCCGGAGCCATTCAGCTACCCCGGTTCAAAACAGAATTCGGCATTGGGTTAAACGATGCGCTCAAAACCCTCGGCATGGATATTGCCTTTGACCCCAACCAGGCCAACTTTACTAACCTGATTGCCGACAACTCTGTCTATATTAGCCAGGTTCAGCACAAAACCTTCATTGACGTCAACGAAGCCGGCACCGAAGCCGCCGCCGCCACCTCCATTGGCGTCACTACTACGTCCATGCCCGTTGACCCACCCTTCCGCATGATTGTTGACCGCCCTTTCTTCTATGCAATTTGCGACAATCGAACGGGCACCATTCTATTTATGGGCACAATAGTCAACCCCGAGGCGTGAGTGAGTTCTAACTTTTGAGTTTTGAGTTTTGAGTTGACCGTTTAACTCAAAACTCAAAACTCATCACTTACTTAATTCTGAAATATAGCTAAATTCTTTCTCCCTCTTGCGTCTTCATGCCCAACCTCAACAGCGATCCCTTCGACCCCTATGAGCTAAAACGCATTCGCTTGTTTGTGTATCTGGTGCCCGTGATTGGGGTATTCCCCGCGATTTGGGCGCTGTATCGGCGCAAGGGCGATCGCCGCGAACGAGCGGCTACCCGCTTGGTGGTCGTGCTGGCGCTAGCCTGGGTCGTCAGCTATTTTTCGTTGGCGGCAGGTGCACAGTCAGCAGAATCCCTTGCCATGCCGCTGATGTTGACCAGCAGCGTCATTACCTCCAGCTACTTTGTGATTAACCTGTGGCTGATGCTGCGGGTGTGGCAACGCAAGCCGCTGCGGCTGCCAGGATTTAGCGAACTGGGCGATCGCCTACCCTAACAATTGACCAGAAATCTGCTGAAACCACGCAACCGCATCAGCGCAACGTGAGCAAATGAGTCAGATCAACCGCCTGGAAAACCCGTTTATCCGGATTTAGAACAGCTCGTTGAGAATAGTGCAAAACTGCTCATACTCTTAGCTGTTCTAGCCGTAGCTGTTCTAGCCGGTTTGGGCAGGAGCAATCAAGGTTTTCGAGGCCGTTTTAAGCGACAGCTTAAATTTAAAGCGCGTCCTCATCCTTTTCTCTATCCCAATTCCTGAAAACGCTGTTAACATTCAGCTTGGCACGTCATTGTGTGTTGAGGATCTTTGTGGCAAGGCCAAAAGTTTATAATTTTCTTTCCCCGCCCCGCTCTAAGAAACGCCCGCCCCCCAAAAAGCTCAAACCGCTGTGGATGGCGTTTGGGTTAGCGGGAGTGGCGATCGCATCTGCTGCGGGAGGTGCCTTGCTGGCTGTTTCGCTGGCCAGCACCCCCCTGCTGCAAAGTAAACTGCATCCCAATGATGCCAAAGTATTTGACCAGGGCAATATTTCCACTGGCGTCAACTTTCGCTTGCCTGCCCTAACCCGCCCTGTCAACATCATGATCTTGGGTATGAAGGTGCTCAGTTCAGACGTTAACAATCCTCCAGCCGAAGCGGCCAACCTGGGCTATCATGCGCTGGTGAACTCGTTCGATGGCCTATCCGACACCATGCTGATGCTGCGGTTTGACCCGGCAACCTTCAAACTAGTATTACTCTCAATTCCCCGCGATACCCGTACCTGGGTCGATGGCCTGGGTACCACCAAGTTAAACGAAGCAAATGCCTATGGTGGCCCTGCCCTAGCCGCCAAGTCGGTGAGTAATTTGCTGGCAGATGTGCCCATCGATCGCTATGTCCGCATCAATGTCCAGGGCGTAGAGAAGCTGGTGGATGCGCTGGGCGGCGTTACCGTTTTTGTCCCTCAAGACATGAAGTACACCGACGAAAGCCAGCATCTGTATATTGATCTCAAACAGGGTGAACAGCATCTCAATGGTAAAAAAGCGCTAGATTTCTTGCGGTTCCGCTACGATCGCTTGGGCGATATTGGGCGAGTGCAGCGCCAACAAATGCTGATGCGGGCACTGGTCGAGCAAACGCTGAGTCCGGCAACGCTGACCCGAATTCCGCAAATTTTGACCGTAATTCAAGAAAATGTCGATACCAATCTAAGCGTTGAAGAATTGGTGGCGCTGGTGGGATTTGCGGCACAGACAGAGCGCGCTAATTTGCAAATGCTGATGCTGCCAGGAGACTTTAGCGGGGCCGGCGACTATGCCGCTAGTTACTGGCTGCCCAATCAAGCCCGGATTGACGGTTTAGTGGCGCGCTATTTCGTCCCAGAACCAGCCGTGGCGGGAACATCAGGCAATAGCTCAGACCTGGGAACAGAGGTGGGAATGGGTGCAGAAGCTGCTTCGGCGCTAGGAGACCTAGACTATCCAGAGGGCGATCGCACGGCTGAGATTGCCATTCAAGACACAACGGGTAGTGAAAATGCGGCTCAAGCAGCGCGATCGCAGTTAGAGGCGCAGGGTTACCTAAACCTGTTTGTGGATGACCCTTGGGATCAGCCGTTGAGCGTAACGCGGATTATTGCCCAGCGAGGTGACACTGAGAGCGCTAAAGCCCTCCAGGCCATTCTGGGGGTGGGTGAAGTCCAGGTTGATGTAACTGGCAATAT
>CASBQX010000044.1 GCA_949127925.1 Synechococcales cyanobacterium PMM_0002 | reverse complement strand
TGGGGCTGGCGCAATACCAACAAACTCAGCGTAGATTGGGAGTCCTGCAACTCGTTTAACATATCAACATCATTCGTTTCTACTTCTAAGCGCAAATCACGCAGGCCAAGCTCCGTAATCGTTGCGGCACAAGAGACATCTCCCCAATCATCGCAAAATAGATAAGCCATTGCCTGAACCCGTTTGCGAACGTTGACTCTCGCGGCTGGACGAAACTCACGAAAGACCCGATTCATGCTGGCAGCAATAAACTTAAAAGAGCTAATTGGATTATCTATTTCTTGCCGCTTCTGGGAATACCACTCCTTTACATCTGAGTAAATTACTAATACCAGATCATCGATTTGAGTTCTACTTAAATTGATAAAATTTAATGCAATTTGCACCTGCAAAGCACTATTCGCGTTAGCTCGCATAACCTGAGCATCAAGCAACACCCGAGCACCATAGTCACCGACTAGCTCTACCCGCACTTCATCCGGGATATTAGGCCACTCATCAAACAAAATCAGTGCCCCTGATTCACTGACGTTGGTCGTTACCCCCGTCCAGGTTTGGCTACCACTATGAAGCATCGCGGTTAGCTGGCGCGGTAGGCGGTGCCCGCTCCGGAGCTGAGGCTGCTCAAAAGCAACCAAACATGCTGCTAAGAGCAAAAATAAATTAAACACATTCCACAAGGCGTTAATTAAAACCGCCTGCATATCTTGGGGACTAATCAGCAGCCAAAAGGGAATCGTTAATAATGATGCCGCTGCCACAATGCTGAGATACACCAGATAGCGCACACTCTCAAAATCAAAGCTGCGCTCGGTGACCGTTAATCCCTTATCCGTCACATTAAAGGAACCCAGCTTAGGATTAATTAAGGCCAACAGTGTGACAATTCCAGCCTGGAATGACATGGCAAATTCATAGATCTCATTCCAAAATGAGAACCGCACATGCTTATAGGGAATGTGGTTAGTTTGCATTGATAGCAAAATATGCGGCAGCGCATAAAACAGGGTTTCAATCCCTAGCCCTCCCACCGACGAAATCCCCAGCAGCATATAGACGATTGGCGCAATCACATACATCAGGCGCGGGAAGCCAAAAAAGAAGTGAGACGTAGCGCTGAAGTAACACAGACGCTGCGGAATGCTGAGGTTTAGCTTGCGGTTGAATAAAGGATTTTCGATCCGCAGAATCTGAGCCATCCCCCGCGCCCAGCGCACCTGCTGGCCCACGTAAGACGAAAACTTTTCGGGAGCCAGCCCAGCCACCATAATTTTGTCGTAATATACCGATTCGTAGCCCAATGAGTGCAGGCGCAGCGCTGTATGGCAATCTTCCGTGACGGTTTCGGTGGCAATGCCGCCCACTTGCAGCACATATTCACGGCGAACGATCGCGGCTGACCCGCAAAAAAAGGCAGCATTCCAGTTATCGTTACCTTTCTGTAGAACTTTATAGAACAGTTCGTTGCCCACCGGGATCCGTCCCCCCGTCAGCAAATTGCGCTCAAACGGATCGGGGTTATAAAACCAGTGCGGTGTCTGCACTAGAGCCACCTTAGGCTTGGTAAAAAAGCCAACGGTTTCTTGTAAAATACAGCGCGCCGGAATATGATCACAGTCCAGAATGAGCACCAGATCGCCTGCTGTTTTTTCCAAAGCAGTGTTGATATTGCCTGCTTTGGCATGGTCGTTGTTGTCGCGCACCATCATGGTAATGCCCGTCTCATCACACATCGCTTGCAGTTCGATGCGGCGCTCTGGATATTTACGGCCATCGTCTAAGACATAGACACATTTTTTATCAGCTGGATAATCGATCGCGATCGCCGCTAACACAGTTTTACGGACGATTTCGATATCTTCGTTATAGGTCGGAATGTAGATATCGACGCTGGGCCATTGGGCTTGAGGAATGGGCGACAAATCAATCGACTTGCGTTCGCGAATGCGGATGGTTTGAAAGTAGGCGAAGAACAAAGTGGCGATCGCATACATTTCAGCCGCATAGAGCAGCAGGCAGAAAAAGGCATTCAGCCAGGTGTCGAGCGATAGCGTATTAAACGTGCGGTAGTATAAATAGCGCAGGGTTGTGAGCACACTCAGGGTAATCAGCACCAGGTGCAGTTGTTCACTGGTTGCGGTATCATTTTGCTGCTCTTCTAGGCGCAGCAGCCAGTTGCCAATCCCGATGAAGATAAGCGCGACTAGCCCTTGTTGCCAGATCGCTGGCCTTAGGGTAAGCAGTGGAGCCGACAGCCATAACAAAGCTCCCAGCAGGAGCAAAGAAACATACGGGTGCCGTTTTAAGATCTGGTCAAAAAAACGCGGCAGCCGATTTAATAGCCCCATGAGCGACTGAGTCGGCAGGGTCGGCAGCTTGATTTTGGCTGGGCTAAGAGCAGGCGATAGTCGAACCATTTATTTCTCCTTAGACTGCTCTTGGGACACGTAGCGATTGAGCCAAGCTTGGGCAACTCCGTAGATCAGCAGCACAATGACCACGGTGCCTGGAATCAAGATCAGCCAGTTACCGCCCAAGCGTTGGATCAGGCGATCGCGCCAATTTACCTCACTCAATACCGTGCGTTGCTCTGCCTGCTGAAGAAACTCTAGGGTGTAGGTGTTGGATCCCTGCGGTGAAAAGGCATCTTGATTGGCATTCATCAAGACGGTATCGTCACGTAACTGATAAAACAGTGAGTCTTGAGCAAACAAATCTTGGAGCTGTGTGATCCCAGCATCAGATTGACCGGTCAACATCAGCAAGACGCGATCGCCATTCCACGGAGACACGATTGCTTTTACCACTCCCTCCACATCGGGCAAGGTTCGCACATTGGCCGCATCACGCTGCCGACCTAACAGGGTTTGTAGGTTAAATCCGGTGGCATTAACGGCCTCAGGTAAAGGAAACTGCGATCGCTGACCAATGGCAACTAAATGATGCGTACTGCGGATTTGGGTCGGCAGTTGTTCAGCTCGATACACATTCAGCTTCACGGATTCAGCTCGGCTCAGCCGTCCCATCCGCTCACTAAACTCCAGCAGCAGCAGCAGTTCGGCGCGGCTAGGCGTTTGGGGTAGAACGATCGCCGTCTGCGATAAATCTTGAGGTGCCGTAAAGGGATAGCCCACCTGCAACAGTTTCAAGTCAGGCACTCTGGCTCCTTGATCCCGCTTCAAATCAAACTGCGTATCGGCATAAACCGTGCCCCACAGCTGTTGATCGACCGCTCGATTACAGGAACGGCGTTCTCGCGGATCGAGCTGAAACCGCACCTGAATTTTGGAATTGGGCTTGATTTTATCAGCAGGCAGATCCACCTTAAATGTGCCCCGAGTGACCCCATCTACAGCATCTAGTTTGCGACCTGCCAACGGTAGCCCATCTAGCTGCACTTCTAACAGCGACGTCAGCGGATTCAGCTGGGGACCATAGCTGTAGTGTAAATTCAGCACACTGCCAATCGCAAATCGATCATCGGGCAAGGCACGAAAATCAAACTCAATGGGCGGTGCATCTGCACCTCGGGTGGTAATGTCTTGAAACGGTTCATGACCTTGGGTTTGCAAATCTTTGAGTTGGAACTGATCTTGCATGGGCAAATATCCCGGCCAGTCGCGCAAGGGCGGTGCCGGGACATCAGATAGCTGCTTAACCAATAGGGTTTGCCCTGTACCAATTTGGCGATCGCGGGGCTGCAACAAAAACTGCACGGCTTTGTTCACCGCAGCCGGGGTGTTGCCCGTCGCCACCAGTACCACTCCGGTTTGATCGGCCGTCGTCGTTAACATCAGCACACCCACATCATCGGCAATGGGCTTTTTCGTTTCATCCAGCCATCGATCTTGTTGCAGCGTCAAGGGCAACTTGAGGGACTGCAAACCGGGCTGCATTTTAGGTGTCCCAATCACCACTAATCGTTCACCCGGCTTCACAGCGGCAGTCGCATCAACCAAGCGCATGTCGATCGGGCGAAACTGAGCCAAGCGCCCCAATCCGGCTTGAAAGCGGGCCATTGCCGTTAACCAGGCTTCATCCATGGATTTGGGCAACAGGTAAGCAATTTCGTTGGGGTTGAGACTCAACTCATCAAACAGCGGATAGGGATAGCGACTGAAATTGAGCTGAACGGGTTTGGGGACAAAGTCAAACACTAGTTTGGAATCGGGTAGGATCTCTGTCCACAGCGACGGATCAAACGGATCTTGCGTACAGGTCGGTGAATTATTTTGCAGTGCCGCAATCACAATGTCGTTGTTGTCTCGCAGCGCGCTAGCAGGCACCTGATACACTGCCGTGCCGATTTCACCTTCTCTTTTGTTCATCGGCACACTGCCAACGCTCACGCCATTAATCAGCACCGTCAGGTTAGAGCGGGTGGCGTAGAGTGCAGGCGAATGGCGAAATCGCAGCAAGACTTGGATGTTTTTGGCCTCCCAATTGCGCGGTCGAGTAAACCGCAACCGGGCTTCATCATAAATGCCGCGCAGCTGCAATCGGGTGCCCACAATTGGACTGCGGTTAAATTCTAGAATGTACTTCCCCGGTTCTAGGGGCTTCACGTCTAGCGTCGCTACATTTTTTTGATCGGCATTGGCAGGCGTTAGGGGCTGGTTGGGGATGGGTTCGGTCGGAATAGCGTTTTGGCGGTAGTCGGGTAGCTCGGTTTGAGCCAACGCAACCCAGGGGGTGAGCAGCGGCAGCCCACCGATCAACAGCAGCAGGAATGAGGCAGAACAGCGAGACCAGCGGCGCTGTTCTGCTCTTAGTCGTGCCGATTTTGGGATTTCAACGGGTAGATTCTGTCGCATGGGTAGATATCGAGTAAAGAACTGTCGAACATCAGGCAATTTCAATCAATTTGAATCACTAAAATTCAAGGTTCAGCATCGAATTAATATCGCTCCCAATACGGCTGGAGTCCGCGCCGCCGCAGGAAATTGAGTTCTACTTCTTGGATGCGATCGCCCACCACAGGGTTGGTAATGCCTTGGGCTTCCTGGGACTGCTGCACCTGCTGAAGCTGGCGTAACCCGCTTTGGGGCAGGTCTTGGGCTAGGTATAGCTCGGCCAACACTCGCTGCGTTTCTAGATCATTGGGTTTGAGCGCCAGCACGCGCTTATACAGCACCGCCGCCGCATCATATTGCTTTTGCTGAAACTTCACGCCTGCTAAGGCCGATAGGGCATCGGTGTTGTTGGGCTGCTGCTGCAAAATCGAAGCATAAGACTGATCGGCCAGCGCCAAATCGCCCAATGCCTGCGCCAGTTCGCCCTGCACAAAGTAGCCCGCAATGCTGCCGCGATCGCCAGCGACGACTTGCTCCATCCGCGATCGCGCCGCCTCCGGGTCGCGCTGGGCAATCACCTGAATTAAGCGTCGCTCCACCGCCAGGTTGGCCGGAGCCAGCTCTAGCAAACTCATATACAGAGGTTCCCGCTCGGGGTCAGCGGGCAAGGCTCCGACCAAACTGAGGAGTTCGAGATCGGCGGGCAGCGGCGATTGCTGACTCAGCCACTGGTTCAATTCTTGGATAGCCGCCGCATCTGAGATTTGGTTTAGCTGGTATCGCAGATTGAGATAGCTAATTTGAGACCGTGCATTGTCGGGTTCGCGAGCTAGGAGTGCCTGATAAAACGGCAGAACCTCCGCCAGTTTTCCCTGCTCGCGCCGCACATTGGCCAAGCCAAACAGGGCATCTTGCTGGATGTTCACCGCCAGATTTTGGGCAATCACGGCTTCATAGCGTTGGGCACTATTGTCTAGCTTAGAGTCGCGCCGATCTACTTCTGCCAACATCAGTTCGGCTCCCCAATCGCGCTGCCCAAAAGACGTGGCTTGATAGGCGGTCAGGGCTTGGCGAGCGTCAGCTAAATTGCCCTGCTGTAAGTAAATCTGAGCGACACGGAAGTTTAAGAACGGCGCGTCTACCTCCGATTGCAGCAGCTCTTGGTAAATCGGCAATAGGTCTGCTAGAGGCGGGTCGAGTTGAGTCAGCGCGATCGCCACGGCCTGTTGCTCAATCACCGAGTCGGGTAGCGGTTGCAGTGCGGCCTGTAGCTGCTGCTGTAGCGCTGTGGTGCTCAGGCTGCCGAGCTGCCGTTCCAGCACCAGGCGCTTCACAATCAGGCTGCGATCGCCCGGTTGCTGCTGGCTCAGCTGTTGATAAATCGCCAGCGCCTCTGGTCTGCCCGCTGCCAGCTCGCTCAGAGCCTCAGCGGCTTCCAGCTGTAGCCCCAGGGATGAATTGGGGTTTTGACGCAGCGCTTGGCGATACAGATCAGCCGCTTGTTGCCGCAGTTGGGCATTGCCCGATCGCCTGCCAATGGTGTGGAGCGCCCGCGCCAGCACGATGCTATTAGCAGGCTGTTGCCGCAGGGGTGCCAACACTTGTAGCGACTGCTGGGGCTGCTGATTGGCCTGATACGCCACGGCCAGCGTTCCCCGCAGATCGGGCACAAGCCAGTCGGGCACGCGGGGCTGTCTGAGCTTGGTTTCTAGTAGCTGAATTGCCGTCGCTGGCTCTCCCGTTTCGGCAACGGTGCGGGCGTAGGCTGTCAGCGCACCATCGGGAATAGCTCGCCCCGTAGCGCGGTAGCGATCAAACAGAGTCAGCGATCGCCCATAATCACCGCTGTAGGAATAAACCTGGGCTGCTCCCAATAGAGCCGCTGGTGCCGGATTATTTGCCAGCAATACCTGATAATCGACAAACGATTCGGCGTAGCGCCCCTGATAGCCCAATAGTAAGGCTCGCTGCGTCCGCGCTGTCCCGTCATTGGGGTTCAGCTGCAACAGCCGAGTCAACGCTGTAATGCCGCCCGCCTGCCACTCGGCGCGATAGCCTCCCAACAGCCCAATAGCAGTCAGCGCCGCACGATTATCACCATCTTGTGCCAAAACTTGTTGATAGGCCGTCCAAGCCGCTGCATCTTGACCCGCCCGCTGATACGCCATCGCCAAACCCAACTTGGCATCGCGCGAGTTAGGTGATTGGCGTAACACCCGCTGAAAGGCCGCGATCGCATCATTCACCCAGCCCCGATTGAGCAACGTGTAGGCGGCTCTAACTGCGGTTGGCTGCACCTGCGACAGGCTCTGCTCAGCCGTTACCAGGCAACACGCTACACTAAG
>CASBQX010000043.1 GCA_949127925.1 Synechococcales cyanobacterium PMM_0002 | reverse complement strand
GCCCAAGACGTGATGCGGGCAATCGAAACCGATCGCTGGGCGGTGCGTGCCACCAATACAGGCTTTTCTGGCGTCGTCAGCCCCCACGGCCACACCGTTTGGCTCTCGGGCTATCGCACCTACGAAACCCACGCCGACACCATCCACCGCCGCCAAACCCAAACGCCCTATGTCCGTTGGGGCAACTGGCTAACGCCGCTTTTATTGGGGCTGGCGCTGCTGGGCGGCGGGCTGGGACGCGGCAGCAACTAAACCCAAACCAGATTACCAAAACCGGATTTCATGCTACCGAACTAGCTAAAATGGGCGTTCTAATGAGGCAGAGCGCGTGGGGCAAAACAAACAAGCTGGTTGGGTAGCGGTGGCCAAGTCTCAACCGTGGCGCTACGGGGCGATCGCCTTACTCGGTTTAGGAATTTTCTTGCGGTTTTACCACCTCGACTACAAGGTGTATTGGCTAGACGAAATTTATACCTCATTGCGGCTAGCGGGCTATACCCGAGCAGAGTATATCCAAAATCTGTTTACCGGTGACTTGGTAGGGGTCGATGCCCTGCAACACTATCAATATCCAAACGCAGCCAAAAGCTGGTTGGATATGGTGCAAAGCATTGCCGCAGACGAGCCGCAGCTTACCCCTCTATACTTTGTGCTGGCGCGGTTGTGGGTGCAAGGATTTGGCGATTCCATTACCGCGATTCGTAGCTTTTCGGCGGTGATTGGTCTGTGCCTGTTCCCGTCCATGTGGTGGCTGTGTCGGGAGCTATTTCGAGCACCGCAGATTGGAGCATCAACCGGATGGATCGCGATCGCCATCCTCTCCATTTCTCCTGTCCATGTTTTGTATGCCCAAGAAGCTCGCCCCTACAGCTTATTAGCCGTGTTTACCGCTCTGTCTAGTGCGGTATTGCTGTGGGCAATGCGAACCCAAACCCGCAGCCATTGGGCGATCTACGGGCTAACGGTGGCGCTGGGACTCTATGCCCATTTACTGTTTGGGCTAGTGGCGATCGCCCACGGCATATACGTCGGGTTAATGGGCTACACGGGAGTTGATGCGATCGCCCCCTCTAAACTTCCCGCCCGTCCGCCTCGCCCCACGCTTTTTCGCCTTTCCCCCCTGAGCCTGAGCTACCTGCTGGCCACTGGAGTCGCCCTGCTGAGCAGTTTGCCCTGGCTGGCCATATTAGTCAGAGACTTTGATCGAGTCGATAATATTAGTGTCTTATCCAGTCAGGGACGTTCAGCATCTCAGCTAATCGACAGGTGGTTTTTAATTATCAATCAGGCATTTTTGGGTACAAGTTTAGACACCACCAATGGGGTCTTAGTCTGCCTGGTGGCGGTGGCGCTCTATGTGCTCTGCCGCCATAGCCCTCGGTCGGTTTGGCTGTTCATACTGCTGCTAATCGGGATTCCGTTTCTGACGCTGGCCTTGCCCGATTTGATCAATGGCGGTGGGCGATCGATCCGGATTCGATACCTAATTCCGTCGTATTTGGGGATTCAGCTCGCGTTGACATCCTTGTTTGCCACCCAAGCCATCCAGGCCAAAACCTGGGCACAAAAACTCTGTCGTATGACTCTAATTGTGTTTCTGGTGGCCAGTGGGGTTGGCTGTGCGGTCATGTCCCAATCTCAGCTGTGGTGGAACAAGAGCATCGGTCGCTCGGCTTACTATATCCCGGTGGCAGAGCTGATTAACTATGCCGAACAGCCCTTGGTGATTAGCGATCGCCACCCCATTGACGTCCTGGGCTTAAGCCATCGGCTGCATCCAGATGTGATGTTTCAGCTGATCGAGTATCCGAAGCAGTTGACGGTTGCTAAGGGGTTCTCGTCGATCTTTTTGCTCAACCCGTCCCAGCGGCTACGAAATAAATTGATCCGGCAAAATTATCGTCTGACCTTGCTCTATGATGATCCCACCGCAGATGATAAAGGCAATAACGGGGGCGACAATCGCTACCGTCTCTGGCGAATTACGTTAGCCGATGGACTTGAATCCGATGACCGAGCAGGGAAAATTCTCACTCAAACAGCAGCGCCGTAATCGGTCGGCCTGGTGGCGCTATGGGGCGATCGCGCTGCTGCTGTTGGGAATTGCGCTGCGCCTCTATCATCTCGATTACAAAGTCTATTGGCTTGACGAAGCCTACACCTCCCTGCGGCTATCGGGACACACCCGCGCCGAGTTTGAGCAGACGGTGTTTACGGGGGATGTGGTGGATTGGGCCACGCTTCAGCGATTTCAGCACCCCGGCCCCGACAAAACCCTAGGCGATACCCTGCACAGCATTGCCGCCGAAGAACCGCAGCTGACGCCCCTATATTTCGTGCTCACCTACGGGTGGATCATGCTGTTTGGCCATTCCATTACGGCCATTCGTAGTTTGGCTGCCCTGTTTAGTCTGCTGGCGTTTCCCTGCCTCTGGTGGCTGTGTCGAGAACTATTTCCTGCCGCCAAAACGGCCTGGATGGCGATCGCCATTTTTGCCGTTGCGCCGCTCCACCTGCTCTATGCCCAAGAGGCTCGACCCTACAGCCTGTGGACGCTGACGATATTGCTGTCGAGTGCTGCTTTTTTGTGGGCTATTCGAACCAAAGCTCCCTGGCACTGGGCGATCTATGCCCTCACCGTGAGCCTTGGCCTTTATACCCAGCTATTGTTTGCGCTGGTGGCGATCGCCCACGGACTCTACCTTTTTCTGCTCTGCCGCCACTCAACCTCTAATCCCCAATCTGCTCAATCTGCTCGCAATCCTCAATCTGCTCAATCTGCTCAATCTCCCCCATCTCCTCGATCGGCTCACCCTACCGTCCCCTATCTGCTCGCCATCCTAACGGCTTGCCTGCCCCTGGCTCCCTGGCTAGCGATTCTGACTAGCAATCTAGACCAAGCGCAGGCTCGGATCTCATCTCTAGACGAGAGTAGCTCTTTGAGCGCCGTTTTCAATCAATGGCTGGTCAATACGGGGCGCGGGCTGCTAGGAGTCGATTTAGGCCCTGTAAATCTGCTACTGCTCG